>CAIQHW010000153.1 GCA_903871715.1 uncultured bacterium | reverse complement strand
GATGACTGGCAATTTTTCGATTTTATATTTTTCTAAAACCTTTTCAGCAGCTTTAAAATCAGTGCCTTCGGGTACTGTTATTAAATTGGTTTTGGTCATCACTTCGCTCACCAAGCGTTTGTAATTTCTTTCAAATCGCAAATCGCGATTGGTAATAATGCCTACCAATTCATTGCTTTTATTCACCACAGGAATGCCGCCAATTTTATTTTCTTTCATCAGCCGCAAAGCATCGGCAATAGTGGCATCTACGAGCAAAGTAACGGGGTCTAAAATCATTCCACTTTCAGCTCGTTTCACTTTGCGCACCTCTTCGGCTTGTTGAGCAATGCTCATGTTTTTGTGCAAAATGCCAATGCCACCTTCTCGTGCAATGGCAATAGCCATAGCACTTTCGGTAACGGTGTCCATCGCTGCCGAAATAATCGGCACATTTAATTCTATATTTTTTGTAAGAAAAGATGACGTGTTTACTTCTCGTGGAAGCACCTGCGAATAAGCAGGCATCAATAATACATCGTCAAACGTTAAACCTTGTTGTGTAAACTTGTTGGAGAGAAAATTCTTTGTTGCCATGCGCAAAGGTAGAAAAAATATTTTTTACCTAGCAAAAAAAATGTTTTGAAAATGATTTTAAACGGCTTTCAAACTTAAATCTAAACTAGTGTAATGATGCGTTAATGCGCCCACCGAAATAAAATCAACCCCAGTTTCAGCAATCAATTTTATGCTGTGCAAATTCACGCCACCGCTGGCTTCGGTTTCTATTTTTCTGTTCACAATTTTTACAGCTTCGGCTAAATTTTCTAAACTAAAATTATCAAACATAATTCTGTCAACGCCTTTACAATCCAGCACTTGAAGCACTTCGTTTAAATTTCTTGTTTCTACCTCTAATGGAATTTGTAGATTATTTTTTTGTCGAAAATCGTTAGCTTTCAAAATCGCTTTTGCAATGCCGCCAGCAAAATCGATGTGATTATCTTTCAGCATCATCATATCAAAAAGCCCAAACCGATGATTGTTGCCGCCACCAATGCGCACTGCCCATTTTTCAAAATAACGAAACAGCGGCGTTGTTTTTCGAGTGTCTAAAATTTTTGCTTTGGTGTGTGCAATTTCATGCGCATATTTTTTGGTTAAAGTGGCTACACCGCTCATGCGCTGCATACAATTTAGCACCAATCGCTCGGCTTTCAACAAGGCTTGCACGTTGCATTCCACTTCAAAAGCTACATCACCATTTTTTATTTTTTCGCCATCGTTGATGAAAGTTTTGAAAATATTTTTTTCATCCACCAAGTCAAAAATATTTTTCGCCAACTCAACCCCAGCCAAAATTCCGTGTTCTTTTACTTTTAAAATAGCCTTGCCATTTGCATCGCTCGGAATGCACGAAAGCGACGAATAATCGCCGCTTTGCACATCTTCTTCAAATGCATTGGCTATAAATTTCTGGATAATTTCGTGTTGGGAAATGGGCATCATTTACTGTTTTTCAAATCGAATTTCTTCAATCAAAAACACACCGTTTTTTTGTTTGGCATAACAAATCACATTGAAATTGCCATTGGTGGTTATCAAATTTCCAATCACAAAAGTAGAGCCATCGGGCGAATTGCCTTGATGTTTTATTTTGTAAACGGTGGGTGAATGTTGTTGAAAAAAAGCGTTCAACACTGCTTCAGCTTGGGTTTTGCTGTAGTTGGCTTGTTTGTCTAAAATTGTAGCTTCGATAGTTTTATCAAAATTAATTGCCAACGAAGCAGCTGGTGTTTTGCTGTTTAATGCAGTTGAAATTTTTTCTACAATGCCACTATTATTTTGTGCCAACAAAAAATTGATGCTGAAAAAAAATCCAACAACAACCATCAAGGCATATTTTAATTTCGATTTCATTTTTGCTGTTTTCTAAAATTGTTAAACCTCAATAAGCCAAAATTATGCCAATTTAATTTTTATCAACATTATCGCACTTCAATTTCATCTACAAACAACCAAGCTTTCTCGCCTGCACCATTTTTTCCTTGTGGAATAATTCCTTTGTTCTTAATGTGAATTTTTAAATAACGTGCCGCAAAACCTATAGCATTTATTTTTGGCTGTGGAGCATCTGTAAGCAAATGTTCGTTTTGATGGGTATCAGGAACATAAGTCCACTCTTGTCTTTGCAGCTTTTTCTCTTCTTCAGCTTGTGGTAAATGCTGTGTAAAAAAAGGAATATAAACTTCCCCATCTAAGCTACAAGTGATAATCACTGAATCGGGTAAGTGAATCCAACTGTTCTCTTCATTCAGCAATCCTATTTTAATTTTTGAAATGGCTTTTTCAGTTCCTAAATCAATCAATGCATCGCAATCGGTGCCGCTGAATCCTAACCATTCTTTGCCATACCATGGTGTTACACCCTTTATCCCATCTACCAAAGCTGTTGCCCCGCCTGTATTATATGCCTCAGCAGGTTGATTTTTTAATTCTATTTTTTTGCCTGTTGCTTTGTGAATAATGAATTTTTGTTTCCACAAATCGCTCTTCATGTTCCAATCTTTATTCTCATAAAATGCAGATAGCTTCACACTTTTTGTCAGTTTTAATGGCGAAGAATAGGTTTTGAATCTGCATGAATCGCAAGTAGAATATTTTATTTTTCCTTCGGCAAATGCTGATTGAAGGCTTACTTCCACACCACCATCTATCGGAACAACTTTACTTTCAACATCAAACAAGGCTTTGCTGAAATTAACTTTTTGTGTTTCCCAATATTTAAACAAATGCAATAATCGTTGTTGAAAAGATGACCAGCTTTTGTTTTCTTCATTCGTCCACAAAGCTTCACTCAATGCACTCATTCGGGGCAAAGCCATGAAAGTAAGTTTGTCGAAATCAGGAATGTACTCTGTCCATAAATTGCCTTGTCCGCCCAAAATCATTTTGCGTTCATCACCTTTTAATGAATCAGGAATTGGGTTGAAAGAATAAACTTTTTGCACAGTTAAATAACCACCTATGGCTAAAGGCTGCGTCAGTGGCGAACTTTGATAATGGTCGAAATAACAATACGACCCCGGACACATCACTACTTTATGATGTTGTTTGGCTGCAGCAATACCACCTTCATTGCCTCTCCAACTCATCACAGCAGCATTTTTTGCTAATCCTCCTTCTAATATTTCATCCCAGCCAATAGTGTTTCTACCTTTCGATGTAAGGAAGGAATCAATCTGTTTTACAAACCAGCTTTGCAATTCATTTTCATCTTTCAAATGAAAATCTTTCATCCGCTGCTGACAACGTGGGCAAGCTTTCCAGGCTGTTTTCGGCACTTCATCGCCACCAATGTGAATGTATTGCGACGGAAATAAATCCATCACTTCGGTCAGAATATCTTTCAAGAAATTCAGCGTAGAATCTTTGGTGCAAAATACATTTTCGCTTACACCCCATTTGGTTAAAACATCACCTTTCCTTTCGCTGCAACTAAACTGCGGATAAGCAGCCAGTGAGGCTTGCGAATGACCTGGCATTTCAATTTCAGGCACAACAGTTATGTGACGATTAGCTGCATAACCTAAAATTTCTTGAACGTCTTGTTGTGTATAAAAGCCGCCCACAGGCTTTCCATCACCACTCATAGCAGCAAAATCTTTGCCTACCATGGTCTGGTCTCTCTTGCTTCCAACCTCTGTTAACAAAGGATATTTTTTGATTTCCAAACGCCAGCCTTGGTCATCCGTTAAATGCCAATGAAACACATTCATCTTGTGATAAGCCAGTAAATCAATGTATTTCTTTACTTCATCTTTAGTAAAAAAATGTCGTGATACATCTAAATGCATACCTCTCCATTCCATCTTCGGTGCATCTTCAATTAAACAACATGGCACAGTGAGTGAGGAATCATTTTCTTTAGAAGTCAGTTGCAGTAAGGATTGTAAGGCATTAAAAATTCCATCATTGCCACAACCTGTGATAGAAATTAATTTTGGAGAAACATACAACGAATAGCCGCCGTTAATTTTTAATTCAGACATATCTCTCGAAACCCTTATCACACTTGATTTTTCAAGATTGTAACTTAAACCATGAATGGGTTTGATGCCAAATCTTTTTTTGCATTCGTAAATAAAATATTGCTCATCATCTTTTGGAATGTCATCAAGCGTAACAATAAAAGTGTTGTTCGTTAAAATAAAATCATCCTTGAAAAGCTGTATGGAATTAGGTTTGGGGATGATGTTCAATTCTGTATTTTTTTGTGCATTTAATTTTGAAAACAAAAAACAGCACCAAAAAAGCAAAAAAAGTTCTTTCATTTTTAGAAAAATATAATGGCAAAGATGAGGAATTGAGAAGATTGTTTTACAAAATAAAAATTAACCGTGTAGATTTTTATTTCTCGATTTTACTTTCAAAAAATCGTTTTAGTTATTTGGTTAGATTTGCCACACAAAAAATTTTATGCAACTCGGCGACGCATTTTTTCAGTTAGATAATTTAGAATTGATTGCCAAACAAGTGGTAGAAGGTTTTATTATTGGTTTGCACAAAAGTCCGTTTCATGGCTT
>CAIQHW010000152.1 GCA_903871715.1 uncultured bacterium | reverse complement strand
GGTATCATGTTCAAGTTTTCTAAACCATAGCGCATCAAAAACTTTTGGGTGTATTGATTGATTATAAACCTTGGTTCGCTGCTCGAATTGGATGGATGCAAACTTTCGGGTTCGCCCGGAAAATGCACTATCACGATATTTTCTTTTCGCCAATTATCTTGCCAAGCCGCATCGGCATTGGCTATAAACTTGGTGTGGTCGTCGCCCACAAAAATGGTTTTGTTGTCAATACTATTTTCAATTTTTGTTTTTTTGTTTCCGCAACCAAAACAAAAAATGGTGAGAGAAGAAAAAACTAAAAAGTATTTTTTCATGCTAAAGTTTTATGTCGAAAAATTAGTGCAGGAAAAAATGTGCAAGAACCTTTTTACAGATTTAGTTTGAACAAAAAAATGTTTGTTGTTGGGTTAAATAAATTTAGCAATAAAAAAACGACTTCGCTTTTTCTACATTTGCATTTCAATTTTTAAAACAAAATTACGAATGAACATTCAAAAAATATTAGCCGAACTCGGCATCAAAGCCAGCAACAGCGGAGTTTCTACAGGATTAAACTGGATGAAAGGCGATGCAGCCATCATCAATTCTTATTCACCTGTTGATGGAAAAATAATTGCATCATGCACATCAGCATCGGATGCTGATTATGAAAAAGTAATTACAACGGCACAAGAAGCTTACAAAGTCTGGCGAAATATGCCATCTCCCAAACGTGGCGAAATAGTGCGCCAAATGGGCGATGCGTTAAGAGTTCAGAAAAATAATCTTGGTGCATTGGTGAGTTATGAAATGGGAAAAAGCTACCAAGAAGGATTGGGCGAAGTGCAAGAAATGATTGACATCTCCGATTTTGCGGTTGGTTTGAGTCGGCAATTGTATGGTTTAACGATGCACAGCGAACGCCCGAATCATCGCATGTATGAACAATGGCACCCGATTGGAATTGTAGGAATAATTTCTGCGTTTAATTTTCCTGTGGCAGTGTGGAGTTGGAATGCCATGTTGGCTTGGGTTTGTGGCGATGTGTGTGTTTGGAAACCAAGTGAAAAAACACCTTTGAGTGCCATCGCTTGTCAAAATATTATTGCCGAAGTGTTGCAAAAAAATAATGTACCCGAAGGTGTTTCATGTTTAATAGTTGGCGAAAGAAATATTGGCGAAAAAATGTCGGCTGATGTTCGTGTGCCATTGGTTAGTGCAACAGGTTCAACAAGAATGGGCAAAGCCGTTGGAGCTGCTGTGGGTGCAAGATTGGGCAAAAGTTTGTTGGAGTTAGGCGGCAATAATGCCATCATCGTTTCCGAACATGCTGATTTGAAAATGGTTTTAACAGGTGTGGTGTTTGGCGCTTGTGGCACTGCTGGTCAGCGTTGTACCACCACTCGAAGATTAATTGTGCATGAATCTGTGTATGAAAAAACAAAAGAAGTTTTAGCAAAAGCTTATTCGCAATTGAAAATTGGCAACCCATTGGATGAAGCAAATCATGTAGGACCATTGATTGATAAAATGGCTGTGGATGGTTATTTGCATGCCATTGAATCAGCAAAAAAAGAAGGTGGAAAAATTATTGTTGAGGGTGGAATATTGACTGGTAGCGGTTTTGAAAGCGGTTGTTATGTAAAGCCTTGCATCATTGAAGCTGAAAATCATTTTAAAATTGTACAACACGAAACTTTTGCGCCCATACTTTACGTCATGCAATATAAAACGATGGAAGAAGCGATTGCCTTGCAAAACGGTGTACCACAAGGGCTTTCGAGTGCTGTGTTCACCAATAGTTTGAAAGAAGCAGAATTATTTTTGAGCAATAATGGAAGCGATTGTGGTATTGCGAATGTAAACATTGGAACAAGTGGCGCAGAAATTGGTGGTGCATTTGGTGGTGAAAAAGAAACAGGTGGTGGCAGGGAAAGTGGCTCTGATAGCTGGAAAGCATACATGCGCCGACAAACCAATACGATTAATTATGGCAATCAATTGCCATTGGCACAAGGCATAAAATTTGATTTGTAAAAAAAATCGAAGTAGAATTTTCTTGAAATATTTAACCCTGCAATTTTAAAATTTTACAATCAATTGCACTTCCTTCATGTCTTCTAGTAACCAACCCAATTGTTAGTTCTTTATCAATATGAAAACTTACATACCTGTTTTGATAGTAAATTTCCTGGGGCATAGGAACAAACCAAATCACGGGCTTATTAAGTGAAATGAACTCTATAATATTGCTATGTCTTCTTTGGATTGTATTTTTTAAATTCTCAG
>CAIQHW010000151.1 GCA_903871715.1 uncultured bacterium | reverse complement strand
GTCGAATAATTTTCAACTGGTTTAATATCGTTGCTTACCGAAGCAGTTAACATACCCACATTTTGCGGATTATTTTTTTCAGAACTCACACCATTATTTTGCAAATAGTCTTTCAATTCTGCTTGCGCTGTGTAGCTATTCATGGCATCTACAATGCCTAAAAAATGTGGCACATATCTTCGTGTTTCACGAGGCAAAAATTTATACACTTCCCAAAAATCGGTGGAGCCATTGGCTTTTTCAATCGCATAATCCAAATAATTTTCGCCACAATTGTAAGCAGCCGCCACCAATTGCCAATCATTATATTGTGCAAACAATTTTTTAAAATACTGCGCAGCCGCTCTGGTAGCCTTTTCGGGGTTAGTTCGTTCATCCACAGCTCGATTTACTTTCAAGCCATATTTTACACCAGTAAAGCGCATAAATTGCCACATACCTCTTGCGCCAGCTCTAGAATACACTCGGCAATTAAAACCAGATTCGATAAACGCCAGATATTTTAATTCGGTAGGAACACCTTCTTCACTAAAAATTTGCTCAATCATCGGAAACCAATCTTTGCCTCGTTCTACCATGTTTTTGATTTTTGCAAAATCATTGTTTTGATACAATTCACTCACTTTTTGCACATCATCATTGTAAGAAATATCAATAGGCGACGGCGAAGAAATCACTGCATAATTGTTATCAATCATAATAATAGAGTCCTTCTTTAAGCCCGCAGCAAATGCGTTTGCACCAATAAATAAAATGGAAATAATAATTAATAGTTGTTTCAAGAAACTCATTTTTTTAGTTGTTAAAGTTGGTTGAAATATTTTTCATGCACCAGTTTGAAAAACTCAACAATTTTTCTTCACTGAATTTTTTGCTCATAATTTGAAACCCGAAAGGCATACCATTGCTGTGTTTGCCCAATGGCAACGAAATGCCAGGTGTGCCAGTGATGTTTGCCAACACAGTGTAAATGTCATTCAAATACATCGCAATCGGGTCTTTTTTATCACCAAATTTAAAAGCCGTTGTGGGCGTTGTGGGGCAAACAATGAAATCGTAGTTTTCAAATAATTCATTCATTTCGTTGCACACCATTCTGCGCACTTTTTGTGCTTTAGAATAATACGCATCATAAAATCCTTCGCTCAAAACAAAAGTTCCCAACATAATTCTGCGCTTCACTTCTTTGCCAAAACCTTCGCTTCTTGATTTTTTGTAAACACTTTCTAAATCAGTAGCATTGGGGCTTCTATAACCATATCTAACACCATCATAACGCGATAAATTGCTCGAAGCTTCGGCTGTGGTGAGCACATAATAAGTTGGAATTAAATAATCCAACTTATCAAATGCAGCAGCAGAAATGGTTGCGCCATGTTGTTGTAATTGCGATAAAATTTCGTTGGTTCTATTTTTTACTTCTACATCCAAACCATTAGTTTCGATAGTGGATGGTAAAAATGCAATTTTCGTTTCCTTAATATCAAAATTATCAAAGCCTGAAACATAGCTGCCAACGGGCTTTTGCGAACAAGTGCTATCATGTTCATCTTTGCCGCTCATGATTTCTAACAACAAAGCGGCATCTTCTACTGATTTTGTAAACACACCAATTTGGTCGAATGACGAAGCATAAGCCAATAAACCATATCTCGAAATTCGCCCGTAAGTGGGCTTCACACCTACAATTCCACAAAATGAAGCTGGCTGACGAATAGAACCACCAGTGTCGGTTCCTAAACTTGCCCAACACAAATCGGCTTGCACAGCAACCGCAGAGCCGCCCGACGAGCCACCAGGTACATAATTATTATCAGCCGCATTCAACACTTTACCAAATGCCGAATTTTCATTGCTGCTGCCCATCGCAAATTCATCGCAGTTGGTTCTGCCAATAATTATGGCATCTTCATCTATCAGTCGTTGCACTGCTGTAGCGGTGTACAGCGATTCAAAGCCTTCCAATATTTTTGAAGAAGCTGATACTTTATGACCTTTCAAACACAACACATCTTTTATCGCAATTACTGCGCCTGCTAATTTTCCGGCTGTGTTGTTTTTAATTTTTTCATCCACCAACTTTGCTTGCGCAATAGCTTCTTCGGCAAAAATTTCTAAGTAAACATTTAAGTGTTTGTTGGCAGAAATTTTTGCTAAATAATCATTCACCAAAACTTCGCAAGAAATTTTAGATTGCTTCAAATCGGCTTGTATGGCTGATAAATTGAGGTACATTTATAAATGCAAAACTTGGAAAGCTTTTAAAAACTTTCCAAGTTTTGCGATAAAATTTTGTTTGAAAATTTATTTTACTTCTTTTGGTTTTTCATTCAACCCTTCTTCAATCTCACGTTTTACACCATCTTTTGCATCGTTAAATTCGCGAATGCCTTTGCCCAAGCCTCTCATCAGCTCTGGAATTTTTTTGCCGCCAAACAATAATACTACTACTAACAATATTAAAATCCATTCGCTTCCGCCTGGCATGGCTAATAATAAAAAGCCCAATGTTGTTGTCATTTTGAAAAATTTAGACGGCGAAGATAGAAAAAATAGCCAAAAGGGTTGTTAATAAAGCGATAAAAATAAAGAGTGTTTTAGTCGAAATAAATTTAACCCAACAACAATTTCTTTGTTTCTTCCAAAATATCCAATACCATCTCTTTAGTAGGTGCTTCGGCGTAAATGCGTAATAGTGGCTCTGTGCCGCTTGGGCGAATCATCACCCAACATTCATCAGGCAAGTGATATTTATAACCATCAATATCTTCTACTCGTTCGATTTTATATTTTCCAAATGATGAGTATTTGCCTGCTTTGCAATTGGCAATGATTTGTTGTTTCAATGTTTCATCCAAATGCAAATCGTTTCGTTCAAACACAAATCTGCCTACTACTGCATAAATATCTTCAACTAATTGTGATAAAGTTTTGCCTGTTTTGGTCATTAAATCCAATAACAATAAACCATCCCAGATACCATCACGTTCAGGAATATGACCTTTCACGGCAATGCCACCGCTTTCTTCGCCGCCTACCAACACATCTTCGGTCATCATTTTTTCGGCGATGTATTTAAAACCAATTTTAGTTACTTCATACGGAATACCATAGATGTTGCACATCTTTTTTATTTTATCAGATGCGCTGAAAGCCACCACCACTTTGCCTTTCATGTGTTTAAATTGCGAAGCGTAATAAATCAACAACAATAAAATGTGGTGAGCATCTAAGAAATTTCCAAGCTCATCATACATCGCAATTCTATCAGCATCACCATCAGTAACTAATCCTGCTGCAACTTTTCCTTTATTTTCTTTGATAAATTTTTGAAACTCTAAAGTATTTCTTTCCAACGGTTCTGGTGCTTGCCCCATAAAACCTGGGTTGGGTGTGCAATGCATCAACAATGAATTAGGTAATAAACGAGGTAGCATACGCTGACCTGCGCCATACATACCATCATAAGCCAACACATTTTTCTGCATGATAGCAGCTAAGTCGAAGGTTTTCTTCACATGGTTTTCGTACATTAATTCCATATCCACATATTCAATCAATCCTTGCTTTTCATAGTCTGCGATGCTAGTTGCAGGGATGGTGGCTGTTGCAGGAATCATGGTTTCCACTTTTGCAATTTCATTCGGTGCTGCTGGTCCGCCAAAATAATCTTTCAATTTGTAACCATTATAAGATGGTGGATTATGACTGGCTGTAATCACCACACCTGCTGTGGCTTTAGTTTCCACCACAGCCAACGAAATCATTGGCGTAGTAACAAAACCTTTGTGCATAATCACTTTCACACCCATTTCGCAGAAAACTTTGGTAGCAGTTTCAACAAACAATGTTCCGCCAAAGCGGCAATCGTGCCCAATGACAACGCTTGGTGTTTTGGTACGTTCTAATAACCATTTAGCTGTAGCTACTGTTACACGAGCTACATTATCTGTTGTGAATTCTTGTGCGATGATGGCTCTCCAACCGTCGGTGCCGAATTTTATTGCTGTCATTTTGTTTGAAAAAATTGAGGTGCAAAAATACTTTTCGCAATTGACTTTAATTTCATTTTCAAACTAATTTTTCAAAAATGAAGTTTGCCAGACTTGCATCATTTAAAAACTTACAAACTTTTTTGTTGGAAAAATTTTTAAACAAAAATTCGACAAACTTTTTTCTTCGAATTTACTTTGCGTAAAAAAAGAGAAAAGAAAAAATGCCAAAGTTTGAAGATAGTTTTTTGATGCAAGGAAAAAGAAAAGCATTGGTTGAAACCATTGCTGGAAAAGGGATTACAGACAAAAAAGTTTTGGAAGCCATTGCCAAAGTGCCTCGGCATTATTTTTTTTCAACCACATTTCAATCGCATGCTTACGACGATAAAGCCTTTCCGATTGGCGAAGGGCAAACCATTTCACAACCATTTACAGTGGCTTATCAATCGCAATTATTGGATATAAAGCGTAATGAAAAAATATTGGAAATTGGTACTGGTAGTGGCTATCAAGCCATTATTTTGGCTGAATGTGGTGCAAGAGTTTTCACCATCGAGCGACAAAAAAATTTGTACGAACTCACCAAACCATTCATTGCCGAATTGGGCTACGATAAAATAAAATGCTTCTACGGTGATGGTTACAAAGGCATTCCAAGCTATGCGCCTTACGACAAAATCATCATTACCGCTGCTGCGCCTTTTATACCCGAAGATTTAAAAGCCCAATTGAAAGTTGGCGGTTATTTAATTGTGCCATTGGGCGAAGAAACCAGCACGATGATAAGACTAACCAAACTGACCGAACACGATTTTAAAGAAGAGCGCTTTGCCGAATTCCGCTTTGTGCCTATGTTAGAGGGCACGAAGAAATAATTTTCAAAATCATTTTATTGCAGCAATTCCTTTTTTGCTTCCAAAAATTCATTCCAAATTTCATCCACAATTGCTGCGGCAGGTTTTATTTCTTTTATCAATGAAGCTGCTTGCCCAATTTCCAATTCGCCTTCGTTCAAATCACCTTCAAACATGCCTTTCTTGGCTCGTCCACGACCAAGCATTTCCTTCAAAGTATTTTCATCTGCGCCATTTTTTTCTGCTAAAAAAACTTCTTCAAAAAATTTGTTTTTGATTAATCGAACTGGCGTTAGTTTTTTCAAAGCCAACATGGTATCGCCTTCATTTACATTGATAACACTTTGCTTGAAAGCTTGATGAGCACTGCTTTCTAAGCTGGCAACAAAACGACTTCCAATTTGAACACCTTCGGCACCTAAGGCAAAAGCCGCCAACATGGCTCGTCCGGTAGCAATACCACCAGCAGCAATCACCGGAATTTTTACAGCTTCTTTTATGGCAGGAATTAAACAAAGAGTGGTTGTTTCTTCTCTACCATTATGTCCACCAGCCTCGAAACCCTCACCAACAACGGCATCTACGCCTGCGGCTTCACTTTTTTTCGCAAATTTTGCACTGCTCACCACATGCACCACTTTAATGCCATGTTGTTTTAATATCGAAGTCCATGTTTTTGGATTACCAGCCGAAGTGAACACCACAGGCACTTTTAGGTCGATAATGATTTGAATATGCTTTTCAATATCAGGATACAACATCGGCACATTCACCGCAAAAGGCTTATCGGTAGCGGCTTTGCATTTTTCGATATGCTCTTTTAAAATTTCGGGATACATACTTCCGCTGCCAATAATGCCCAGCCCACCAGCATTACTCACTGCCGAAGCCAGTTTCCAACCGCTGCACCAAATCATACCAGCTTGAATGATAGGATATTTGATTTGAAATAAATCGCAAATTCTGTTGTTGTTCATAAATTGAAATGAAGTTGCAAGATAGAAAAGCAAGGAAAATTTTTCTCTACTTTTGCTTTCATGAATAATATTTCTGCGGCAATAAAAAACTTTAAAAGCAAGCATATTGCAGTGATTGGCGATGTGATGATTGACCATTACATCACTGGAAAAGTGGAACGTATTTCACCCGAAGCACCTGTGCCTGTGGTGAGTGTAAATTCATTTGGTGACCGAGCTGGCGGCGCAGCCAACGTGGCTTTGAATATTTGTGCACTAGGTGCAAAATGCAGTTTGTTTAGCATTATTGGCAATGATGTGCATGGAAAAAAACTGACAGCCATTTGCAAATCAAAAAAAATAAATACTGAAGGTTTGATTGCTTCATCGAATAGAATGACAACGCTGAAAGCTCGTGTGATTGGTAACAATTATCAGTTGCTGCGGTTCGACCATGAAACCACCGATGATATTTTATCAGCCGATGAACAAAAATTGATTACCGCTTTTAAAAATTATTCCAAGAAAAATAAATTAGACGCTGTTGTTTTAGAAGATTATAATAAAGGTGTTTTGACTAAAAATCTGATTCACGAAATTATTGAATACTGCAACAAACAAGGCATTCCAACCTTAGTTGATCCTAAGAAGAAAAACTTTTTTGAGTACAAGGATTGTACTTTGTTCAAGCCAAATTTAAAAGAAATAAAAGATAGTTTGCACGATATTTCTATTCAGCCCGAATTGAAAAATCTTCAACAAGCATCAAAACTTTTGCAGAAAAAAATTGGCAACAGCATTAGTATTATCACTTTGGCAGAGAAAGGTATTTTCTTTCATCAAAAGAACAATAGCGAAATTGTGCCTGCGCACATTCGCAACATCGCCGATGTATCGGGCGCAGGCGATACGGTGGTTTCTGTTTTAGCCTTAGGATTGGCTTCTCAAATGGATTTGCATGATATTGCCTGGCTGGGAAATTTAGCCGGCGGCTTGGTTTGTGAAGAGCCTGGTGTGGTTACAATTGATTTGAAAAAGTTGGAAAGCGAAGCCGAAAAAAATTGATTTTTCTTTCTCAATTTTAATACCAAAACTCTTGAAAAAATATTTTCACCACATCCAATTTTGGATTCTTATTTTTTTTCTGATTCGCTTGTTTCACATCACCAATGCACCATTGGAAGTGGCTCACAATTGGCGACAGACAACTGTTACGATGGTGACAAGAAATTTTTTGGAAACCGACAACAATATTTTTTATCCCCGAGTTGATTTTGCTGGCGAAAAAACAGGCATCACAGGCATGGAGTTTCCCTTGCTCAACTATCTGAGTTACCTAATTTCGTACGTTTTTGGCTATGCGCATTGGTATGGGCGATTGATAAATTTATTCATTTCCAGCTTTGGAATTTTTTATTTTTTCAAACTCATCAAAAAATATTTTTCAGAAGAATTAGCATTTAAAGCTGCCATCATTTTGATGTGTTCCATTTGGTTTATGTATGCCCGAAAAGTGATGCCCGATACATTTTCTATGTCGCTCACCATCATCGGTTTTTATTTTGGCACAAATTATTTCGACCACCAAAAAAGTTTTAAAAATTTATTGCTCTACTTTTTATTTTGCTTGACAGGTATATTGTCAAAGCTGCCATCTGGCTATATTTTACCACTATTTTCATTTTTTATTTTCGATAAAAAAGTAGAATTGAAAAGTAAAATTATTTTTTCGTTGGCTTCCATTTTGTTTTTAATTCCTGTGGCATTTTGGTATTTATTTTGGGTGTCGCATTTGGTAAAACAATTTCAGTTTTGGCATTTTTTTATGGGCGAAAATATAGCACAAGGGTGGGCAGATTTAAAAATAAATTGGCTACTCACCTGCTCTAATTTTTATGACAACGCACTAAAATTTATTGGCTTTTTTGTGTTCGTTGGTGGATTGATTTGGATGTTTATAAAACGCGAAAAAAAGTTGCAGAAAATATTTTTCATCAGCAGCATCTTCTTTTTTATGATAATGCTCAAAGCTGGCTACACCTTTGCTTTTCATGCTTATTATATCAGTCCGATTGTACCCATCATGGCATTAATTTGTGCTTATTTTTTACAAAATATTTTGCCAAAAAAAATCGCTTGGTTTTTGTTGATTGCCATTTGTTTTGAAAACATTGCCAATCAACAACACGACTTTTTTTTGAAAGAAAATTGTGTTCAAATTTTAAATTTAGAAAAAGATTTAGATGCCATTTCTAATCAAAAAGATTTGATTGCCATCAACAGCGGCGATTGCCCAACACCCATGTATTTTGCACATCGCAAAGGTTGGATTGCAAGCAATGAAACACTTGCCAATGCTGTATTTGTGAGCGAAATTAAAAATAAAGGATTGAAATATATTGTGGTGTTGAAAAGAGCTTTTGGGTCACAAATTTTGTTGCCTTACAAAATTGTTTTCGATTCCAACAACTACACTATTTATCAACCATAATTTACTCGTTTTCATTCTTAAATTTTCACATCAAACTCATAAAATGAGGTGGAATATTATCTTCGCATCGCTTTGAAATTTTTATTTACCACTTTTTATTTCAATTTTAAAAAGCCTACAAAATGGCTTGGGTTAATGCTTTTGATGATGGTGAGTCATCATTTGCAAGGACAAATTTTTCACATCAACAACATTGAAATAAGTGGAAACAGAAAAACAAAAACACACATTATTATTCGCGAAATGGCTTTCAATGCTGGTGATTCGCTCACCTACAACGAATTGAAAGAGCGCATGGAACAAACCCAAAAAAACTTGTTCAACACTTTTTTATTCAACGAAATAAAGTTTGAAATTTTTGATAGTTCACAATCTGCATTATCGGTGAAAGTATTGCTGCAGGAGCGTTTCTACACTTATATTTTACCAAGCATGGAGTTGGCTGATAGAAATTTTAACGTGTGGTGGGTGCAAGAAAATCACGATTTAGCAAGAATAAATATTGGAGCTACTTTGCTACAACGAAACATTCGTGGCAGAAATGAAACCATGACACTAACAGCTCAAACTGGCTACACACAGCAACTTGCGCTACAATATGAATTTCCATTTTTAGATAAAAATCTTACAAAAGGTTTACAATTGTATCTAGGTGGTTATCGCAATAAAGAATCATTTGCAGCCACTGTTAACAATCAGCAAATTTTCATTCGTGATGATAACCATTATATGCGGCAGCAATTCAAGTCTGGTGCTATGTTTCGGTTTCGCCCCAAGATTTTTATTCGTCATTCGCTCGAAATAAATTGGGTGAAAACTGCCATTGAAGATTCGTTGGCAAATTATAATCCCGATTTTTTATTGCATCATCAAACCCAGCAGCAATACACCCTTTTGCGCTATTTATTCGAGTGCGACCATCGCGATGTAAAGGCATATCCATTAAAAGGTTATCTCCTTACATTTACCGCAACTCGTTATGGCTTGCTGCTTTCCGACAATGTAAACATGAGCGAAATTACTTTGTTAACGAGTCGATATACGTCCATTTCTAAAAATTTATTTTTGTACAATTCTTTTAAAGGAAAACTTTCAGCACCGATGGAGCAACCTTATAATTTGCAAAAGGCATTTGGTTATGCCAACGATTTTGTGAGAGGCTATGAATATGAAGTCGTTGATGGGCAACACTATGCGCTGTTTCGCAATGATTTAAAATGGAAAATTTTTCAAAAAAAATATCCGCTGCATTATTCTTATTTGCACACATTTTTGCAAACATTGCCTTTGCAGATTTTCTTGAAAACTTTTGTTGATGGAGGTTACGTGGTGGATAAATATTATTTCGCCAGCAATTCTTTAAACAATTCGTGGCTGGTTGGCTATGGTGTTGGTGTTGATTTTGTAACTGCTTACGATTTATTATTGCGTTGCGAAATAAGCCGCACAAAAACTGGCGCAACAGGTTTTTTCATTCACATGAGAGCCAATATTTAAATGAATTTTAGAAGCAGATTAAAAACTTTTTTTCAAAAAACTAAAAAAAATCTAAAAAATTATTTTGAGATTCGGCAGTAAAGTATCTATATTTGCAGTCCTTTTTAAAAAAGGGAATCGAAAAGTTCTTTTAAAAATCGTTCAAAAGCATATTGAATAAGGATTTGGGGTGATAATAAAGTAAAATAAGCCGAAGTAGCTCAGTTGGTAGAGCAGCTGATTTG
>CAIQHW010000150.1 GCA_903871715.1 uncultured bacterium | reverse complement strand
GGGTTGGACCACCCTGATGTCGAGATCCAGGTTCTTCTTGATGCTGCGGCGCTGGGAGGTGTTGGGTAATAATTTTTAGCAGCATCACTTGGTTGCTGATGCAAGTGAATATCATCAAACCTGCTGCTATGGCTGAATCGCAGGTGTTGAAATTCATTCAACCAGTTGGACATTTTGTAGTTGAAAATTTTGGAAAAATAATTCCGCCATTAAAAGCTTGGTGGATGGAATTGGAAAATTATCTGCAAAATTTGAGTAAATAATTTTTTAAAAAATCAAAAAATGAAATCAGAATTAGATTGGATTCACAGACCAGAAATTAAAAATTATCGGCTCAATAATTATCCCATGTTTGCACAATTACTGGTGTTGTTTGGCACTGTATTGCTTGCTCTTGCTGTGTTTCAAGGTGTTGCGCTATTTGCTTTTGGTTCAAAATATGGCTTGAATAATTTAACCAATGCAGCCGAAAATCCGCTGCAAAATTTGGCCTACATCAATGCTTTGAAATGGGTGCAGTTGTTGGCAAGTATTGGTGGGTTTGGTTTGTCGGCTATTTTGGTGGCTGGCTTGAAACGCCCGAATCCGTTTGATTATTTGCAAGCGAAAAAAAATATCAATCTCGAAATGATTTTTTATGGCGTTGTTTTAATGACCATTTGCACACCATTAATTAGCACCACTTATTACTACAATCAAATGATTCACTTCGGTTCGTTAGATGCTGTTTTGCGAAAAATGGAATTGCAAGATGCCGATTTAACCAAAGCATTTTTAAATGTACACACCTGGAAAGGCTTGCTGTTCAATGTTTTCATCATTGGGTTGGTGGCAGCAGTGGTAGAAGAATTTTTATTCCGTGGTGTTTTGCAGAATATGCTGAATGAAAGTTTTAAAAATATGCACGTTTCTATTTTCATCACTGCGGCTTTGTTTAGCGCAATTCACATGCAGTTTCTGGGCTTTGTGCCTCGGATGTTGATGGGCGTTGCACTTGGGTATATGTATGCTTACAGCGGAAATATTTACACCAACATTATTGCGCATTTTTTCAATAATGCTTCGCAAGTGGTGATGGCTTATTTCTTTTACAACAACATGACTACAATGGATATGGATAAAGTAGAAGCGCCAAACTGGCTGACAACCATAGCTTCAGCCGTGATGATGATTGGAATTATTTTTTGGATGAAAAAGAGAAGTGAGCAAATGGCTGTGAAGAATTGATTTTTATTTTTAAACTTTACATTGCTTGAAAAGTCATTCCTAAAACATTTCAATGAAACTAAAATTTCTTTTCCTGTTTTTATTCATCGCTAATTTTTGTGTGGCACAAGAAAGAAAAACTGATTCATCAATTTGCAAACAGATTTTGAAACCAATCAATTTTGAAGTAGGTGGTCAGTTTGATTGGATTGTGCCAACTGTTTTTGTTGGCGCACAAATAAGAGTTGTTAAAAACATTGCTGTTGAAGCATCTTACGGATTTTTAATTTTACCAGTTGCTATTTTTACTTCAAAAAAAATTGGGGTAGTAAAATATTTTTATCCTAAAAATGATGCTGCTTATTTCTGTAAATTATTAATACAACAAACAACGATTTTTGATTCACCTTTTTATCCAAAGTTTGAAGTGGGAGTGAACGGTGCCCATTTCAATTTATCGGTAGGAATTGGATACAACAATCAAAGTGATAAGTATTTCATTTCAGAAATTCCTATAAAACATTTGTGGCTTCCTTCCATTTCAATTTACTATTCTAATTTTCTTTTCAAACCATTACCAACAAAAGGTTTTTAGAGTTTTTAAGTTCGGCGAATTTTTAAAGTTCGCCAAACTTTTTTCAACAAAAAAAATTCCTTTTTTATTCGTGCATTCCTGCCATTCCCCTTTTACTTTTGCCTTAATGAATTATTTAGATGAATTAAACGAACCGCAGCGCAATGCGGTGGAATGTATCAACGGACCAGTGATGATTATTGCAGGCGCAGGCTCGGGCAAAACCCGTGTGCTTACGTATCGCATTGTACACATGATTCAAAAAGGTATCGACCCATTTAATATTTTGTCGCTCACTTTTACCAACAAAGCGGCGGCTGAAATGAAAGAACGAATTATGAAATTGGTGGGCAACGAAGGCAAAAACCTTTGGATGGGCACCTTTCACAGCATCTTTGCCAGAGTGTTACGCATTGAAGCAGAGAAATTAGGCTACCCCAGCAACTTCACTATTTATGATACCGATGATGCAAAATCGCTCATCAAAAATATTGTTAAAGAACAAAATTTAAACGATACACTTTACAAACCCAACACCGTTTTAAACAGAATTTCTTCGGCAAAAAATTCGCTCATCACCTGGCAAATGTATAACGGCAGTGTTGATTTAGTGAATGAAGATAGAATGGCGCATCGCCCTGCCATGGGCAAGCTGTATGAGTTGTATGCAAAAAGATGTTTTCAGAGTGGTGCAATGGATTTTGATGATTTGCTGATGAAGATGCACGAATTGTTGGAACGATTTCCTGAAGTGTGTTACAAGTATCAGCAGAAGTTTAAGTATGTGATGGTAGATGAGTTTCAGGATACGAACTATGCACAATATTC
>CAIQHW010000149.1 GCA_903871715.1 uncultured bacterium | reverse complement strand
GTTTTTTCTTCCACTGTTAAACTGTATGCAGAAATATGTGGCACTTGCAAAGCAATTGCTTTTTGCAAATTTTGTTTCCAATTTTCATTACTCAAAGTAGGAACGCCATAAATCAAATCTAAAGTGATGTTTTCAAAACCTGCATCCTGTGCGGCTTTTACAGCTCTTTCGGCTTGCTGTGCATTGTGCGACCGATTCATCCAAATTAAATCTTCATCAAAAAAAGATTGCACACCCAAGCTAAAACGATTAACCATGCTGGTTTTCAGCTCTTTTATTTTCTGAATGGTTAAATCATCGGGGTTGGCTTCGAGCGTTACTTCTTTTAAGCTATCAATTTTAAAATGCTTAAAAGCCGCATCTATTAAGCGTTTTACTTCATCTGTTTCGAGCAACGATGGTGAACCGCCACCGAAATAAATAGTTTCTATTTTTTCATTTTCAAAAAAATGTTTTTGCAATTCCATTTCTTTTTTCAAAGCATTTACCAAATCATTTTTATATAACAGTGATGTAGTAAAATGAAAATTGCAGTAATGACAAGCCTGTTTGCAAAATGGAATGTGAATGTAAATGCCTGCCATTGTTGGTTTAGAATGAAGTATGCAAATGTAGAAGTATTTTGATAAACAAAAATTTACTTGAATAGTTGTTGATGATGTGTTAAATTTCCCCTTCCAATTTTATGCAAAAACTTTTTACAAAATTTATTTTAGTGATTTTCGGTGTGTTGTTGTGCAACAAAATGTTGCTGGCGCAAGACCCCAGTTTTTCTCAATTTTACAATCAACCGATTCAGAATAATCCAGCATTTGCAGGCATTAACGATGGCTTGAGATTGAGTGCTTTGTATCGAAATCAATGGACAAAAATTCCTGGAAAGTTCAACACATTTGCTTGTGCTGCAGATGTGGAAGCCTTGAATTATGGCGGTGGACTGGGCATTACAGCTAGCAGTGATGTAGAAGGCGAAGGTTTACTAACTACACAAAATATTGGTTTTGATTATGCCTATCGCATCACATTAAAGCCACGAGATTTTATGGTGCAGGTTGGTTTTGAAACTAGCGTTTTTACACAAAAATTGGATGACAGCAAATTGGTTTTTTCAGACCAATTAGACCCAAGATACGGTGTGATTTATACAACAGCCACTGGTGCAGCACCAACTCCAGATATTAGTAAATCATTTGTAGATTTTACTGTTGGCGGTGCTTTGGTGAAGAATTGGTATTTCAGAAGATTGAATTCGAAATATAAAATTACCTCCAATTTTGGGATGGCCTTTCATCACATCACTCGACCCGAGCAGTCGCTAATGGGCTTGGATGCTAAGTTGCCGATAAAATTTTCGGCACAAGGCAATGTGATTTTTCCGATTGGATATTCTTTGTCGGGAAAATATAATGGCTTGTTGGTGCCAGCTTTTTTGTATGAAGCACAAGACCATTTCAATCAATTAGAAATTGGAATGAATGCGGTGAAAAGTCCAATTTTTGGTGGGCTTTTTTTTAGAAGTAAAAGTTTTCCCGGCGTAACAAAAGATGTGGATGCATTGATTGCTGACATTGGAATGGAAGTGCCAATGGGCAATTCGACTGTGATGAAAGTGTGCTACAGTTATGATATCACGATTAACAGAATTGGCAGCTCGGCACCAGGAGCACACGAAATTGGTGTATTCTTTTGGTTCAAAAATATTTACATGCACAAAAATAAAAGCAGTAACAAACGCATGAACTGTTTTTCGTTTTAGAACTCTCCCTTTTGAAAAAATCAAAAACCTAATTCTTCAACTTTTGAATGTTTAACTTATGTCTGTTTGGAAAAAATTATTGTTCGGCTTTCTTTTAAGTTTTGGTGCAAGAAATTTTGCTGATGCACAATGCAGCATTAGCGTTTCACCAACTTCGGCATCTATTTGCCGATTGCAAACAACTGCCAACATCACAGCCAGTGGGGCTTCTACGTATGTATGGTCGCCAGCCGCAGGCTTGAGTGGTACAACAGGCTCAAGCGTTACAGCGTCGCCATTGGCAACCACCACTTACAAAGTAGTTGGCACTTGTGCTAATGGAAAAAAAGATTCAACAACTGTTGTTGTTACGGTAAAACCTTTACCCACAGCAAGTTTCACTTACACACCATCCGTACCGCCTTGTGCAAATACTGCGATTGCATTTACAGGAATAGCCACAGGCACGGGTTTAACGTATGCTTGGGCTTTTGGTGATGGCAATACATCCACACAATTAAGCCCGATAAATACTTATTCATCAGCAATAGGAAATAGTAATCAAACATTTGCAGCAACATTTACGGTAACCAGTTCGAACGGTTGCTCTGCCTCAGTTTCACATAATGTTACGGTGAAACAATTGCCCAGCGCAGCAATGGGTGGCACTGGCTCAAGTACAATTAATGGGCAACCATATTTCAAACAATGTACAAGCAATTCAACTGCAACATTCACATTTACCAATACTTCTACAACAACAGCAACAAATACAAACTATGTAATTAATTGGGGCGATGGTTCACCAAATTTCACTTCAACAACTTCTTGGGGACCAACGATGACGCATTCTTACGCCATCGGAATTTATACTTTGACTTACACTGTTACAGGCGGAAATGGCTGCACTAACACTATCAATTATAATGTTTTCGTAGGTTCAAATCCTGCGGTAGGCATCGGAAACCCAGGAAATACAACTATTTGCGGACCAAATACTTTAACATTTCCAATCACAGGAACATCCAACAATCCGCCTGGAACTAATTACACAGTTGTTTTTAATGATGGAAGTGCACCTGTCACTTTTACGCATCCGCCGCCAGCAACAGTTTCGCATACATTCAATACCTCATCATGTGGAACAACGAGTTCAAACGGAACAACGAGCTATCCTAATTCTTATTCAGCTTCCATCACAGCTACAAACCCTTGTGGAACAAGTGCTGGCGCAGTTGTACCGATTTATGTTTCAGCTCCGCCCGTGGGTTCATTTTCTTACACACCAGTGATTTGCGTAAATAGCTCTAACACATTTACTAATACAACAGTTGGTTATGATATTGACCCAATTTCAGGAACATGTAATCAAAATACACAGCCAGCAGTTTGGAGCATTTCTCCAGCAACAGGCT
>CAIQHW010000148.1 GCA_903871715.1 uncultured bacterium | reverse complement strand
GCAGTAGCCCCGTTTTAGCAAATGAGCTTCGGTAAAAACCATGTAGCCATTTTCATTGTAATAAAAATCAACGCCTTCTTTCAACAACTCTTTCATAAATGTTAAATGCCAAAATAATTGTGTGGCGTAATTTTTTTCAGCTCTTGTTTTATTTCGGCAGATACATTTAATTGTTCAATAAAATCGTGCATCGTTTGCTGCGTAACGCTTTTAGCCCCACGGGTTAATTCTTTCAACGCTTCGTAAGGCGCAGGATAATTTTCTCTTCGTAAAATAGTTTGAATGGCTTCTGCCACTACCATCCAGTTTTTTTCCAAATCAACATCCATTGCCTTTTGGTTCAACACCAGTTTAGATAAGCCTTTGAGGATAGAATCGATACTGATGTGAATGTGCGCAATCGGCACACCAATATTTCTTAACACAGTTGAATCGGTTAAATCGCGTTGCAATCTACTAATCGGCAATTTCTCTGAAAGGTGCATCAACACAGCATTTGCAATACCTAAATTACCTTCGGCATTTTCAAAATCAATCGGGTTTACTTTATGCGGCATAGCCGATGAACCAATTTCGCCAGCTTTGGTTTTTTGTTTGAAATATTCCATGCTAATATATTGCCAAACATCTCGGCAAAAATCAATCAAAATAATATTGATGCGGCGCAAATTATCGAACAACGCAGCTAACGAATCATAATGCTCGATTTGTGTGGTGTTTTGCATTCGGTTCAACCCCAAATTTTTGTTTACAAAATCATCTGCAAAAACTTTCCAATTGATATTTGGATAAGCCACATGATGTGCATTAAAATTGCCAGTGGCACCGCCAAACTTAGCAGCCATAGGTATTTGCGGCAATGTATTGGTTTGATTTTTTAATCTTTCTACAAACACCATCAATTCTTTACCCAATCTTGTTGGCGATGCAGGTTGCCCGTGTGTATGTGCCAACATAGGCACATGGCTGCATTCAGTCGCTAAAATTTCAATTTCATCAGTCAATTTTTTTATGGCAGGCAAATATTTTTCGTGCAACCAATTTTTAATAGACATCGGAATGGCAGTGTTGTTAATGTCTTGCGATGTTAAACCAAAATGAATAAACTCTTTAGCATCGCCCAATTGCAACTCATCCATTTTTTCTTTTAAAAAATATTCCACTGCTTTTACATCGTGATTAGTCGTTTGTTCAATTGCCTTAATCCGCTCTGCATCAGCTTCGCTGAAGTTTTGGTAAATATTTCGCAAAGCTGTAAAGCAATTTTTATCTACACTTTTTAATTGCGGTAATGGCAATTCGCAAAGTGCAATAAAATATTCTACCTCTACTCTTACTCGATATTTCATTAAACCAAATTCAGAAAAATCTTGAGCAATATCTTTTGTGCGATTGCGATAACGCCCATCAATTGGGCTTATGGCGGTAAGTTGATTGAGATACATGATGCAAAGATAAAACTATGCAACGAAAAATCTTGAAACAAAAACAGCGAAGCATCAATGTTGATACTTCGCTGTTTTTTATGAAAGAATTAAGCCCTTGAAAACCTATGCCGTAGCAGCGTTGCGCATTTTATCCAACACACCCATCACTTCTTTTACAGCCACAGCTGAGTCGTTCAACAATTTTTGCTCATCGGCATTCAAATGCAACTCGATGATTTGTTCGATACCATTTTTTCCCAATTTTACTGGCACACCCAAATAAATATCTTTCAAACCATATTCGCCTGTAAGCCAAGCACAGCAAGGGAAAATGCGATGTTCGTTTTTGCAAATAGCTTCTACCATTTGTGCAGCAGCAGCACCTGGTGCATACCAAGCCGATGTACCCAACAAGTTTACAATTTCACCACCACCAGTTTTGGTGCGTTGAATAATGGCATCTAATTTTTCTTTCGAAATCATTTCAGTTACAGGAATGCCACCAACAGTAGTGTATCGAGGCAATGGAACCATAGTGTCGCCGTGTCCACCCATCAACACAGCTTGAATATCTTTTGGCGAAACATTTAATTCGGTTGCCAAAAATGCTTTGTATCGTGCTGTATCTAAAATGCCAGCCATGCCAAAAACTTTTTTGCTATCCACTTTTGCGGTTAAAAATGCGCAATAAGTCATTACATCCAAAGGGTTGGAAACAATAATGATAACTGCATTTGGCGAATATTTTACTACATTATCCGTAACGCTTTTTACAATTGCAGCATTGGTTGAAATCAAATCATCGCGGCTCATGCCCGGTTTTCGAGGCAAGCCCGAAGTTATAACTACTACATCTGAATTGGCTGATGCCGCATAATCATTGGTTACACCTTTTGAAAACGAAGAATAATTTTCGATGGCTGCACTTTGCCAAATATCCAATGCTTTGCCTTCGGCAAAACCTTCTTTTACATCTAATAAAACTACTTCATCGGCCAATTGGCGATAAGCAATAACATCGGCAGTGGTTGCTCCAGATCG
>CAIQHW010000147.1 GCA_903871715.1 uncultured bacterium | reverse complement strand
GTGGCTTTGTCGGTTTTATCTTTGTAAGTAGCCGCCTGCCCCACTTTCAAACTCATCGGTCCATCAATCACAATTTTGATATCTTTTTTTGAAGTATCAACAATTATTTTTTTGATAACGGTTACTGAAAGTGAATCCACATTTTTTCCATTAATGGTTAATTTAACCCAAAACTTTCCTTCTTCATCAAAAGTGTGTTTTACAATTTTATCAATGGCTTCTTCTTTGCTGCCATCGCCAAAATTCCAATCCCACGATGTGGCATCTTTTGTCTTATCAGTAAACGTAACTTCGCTACCAGTATAGATTTCGCTGGGCGAATACGAAAATTCAATTTTTGTTTTGCTGCCATTGCCCATAAAAAATTTAATGCCCACCACAATGCCAACCAACAACAATACACCTAAAATGATGAACAAAATTTTGGCATTAAATTTTGTCTTTTCTTTTACAGGCACTGCTGGTGCTGCATCATCAGTGTTATCTACTTCATTGTTTGATTCTTCATTTGCGTTGTTGTCATCGTCTTGCGTTTCGCTGTAAGACGGTGCTGATGCAGGAAGTGGTGTGCCACAAGCGGTGCAATTTTTTACACCTTCATAATTCATTTTGCCGCATTTAGTACATTGTGCCATGTTACGTATTTTAGTTGTTGAAAATTATTTTTTAGAAATTATTTAATCGCATATTTGATGCCCAAAGTGATGGCAGTGGTTGATATTTTCAGTTTATCAATGCTGCTCATCATGGTATTATATTCGCCTACTTTTTGTGTCAATTCATAAGTTTGGGTATCAAATTTATTATCCATTGCATTGTTGCTCATCAATAACAAACCCAAGCTCAACACCATGTTGTCGTTATCTTTATAAGTAAGCATAGGATGTAAAATGAAGCCCACAGTGCCTTTGAAAGTAAATGAATTGTTTGGTTTTTGCGCCGCTTGCCCCAATCCTACATCAAATCCTTCAGCTTTTAACGCTGCAAAATAAGCAGGTGCATTGGCAATAGAAGTTTGCGTTTTAACAACTTGGTCTTGCGTAATATCCCAATCAGATTTTGGATTATTGGTTGCCGAATAAGCATAACCCGAACCTAAATTATAATGGTAAGTAGCTTCATCATCAAATTTGTTGTTGGCTGCCGAAGTAGCTTTGCCGCTCATTCCCAGCACCATATTCAACCCACCTTCTAATTGATAACCAATTTTTTTGGTAAAATTTCCTTTTAATTTTAACAACAGCGGAATGCTAAATTGTGTAGCCGAAAATGTTTCGCTTAATTGAAGTTGTGAGGTGGTAAAAATGTGTTTCTTATAAGTGTTTCCAAAATTATCATTGGCTTTAAAAGTTACATCAAACGAATCTTTGGTAATAGTGCCTCGAATATTTTGAAACTGAAACCCAGTGCCAATGCCGATGTGCGCATTTTTACCAAAAAAATATTCTACATTAGCTTGTGCACCAAACATTGCCATACCTGTTAATTTTGGTGTCGAATTTTTGTTGGTTGTAAAATCAGATGCGTTGGCGTAAACATCATTAAGATTGTTTGCAAACGTAAAAGTTGGTGATGGTGCGCCAGCAAATAATTCTAAGCCCACAAAAAATTGTGGTTGCTGTGGCAGCGCATCGTAGGCTCGTTTGCGCTCTTCGCGTTGCATTGCCAATGCTTTTTCTTGCTCCTCTTTCAACCTTGCCAATTCAGCCAATCGAGCAGTTTCGGCGGCTTTGTCTT
>CAIQHW010000146.1 GCA_903871715.1 uncultured bacterium | reverse complement strand
CGCCCACAAAAAGGAAATATTTTTTACAATGGCGATGATGAAAACTCAATTGATTTTAATGATTTGCGAAATCAAATTGGCTTTGTAACGCAGGACACACAACTGTTTTCAGGCACTATCAAAGAAAATTTATTGTTCGTTCATCCATCCGCAACTGATGAAGAAATTATGCAAGCATTAAAAAAAGCAAGCTGTCATAATCTGTTAGCACGTGCTGATAAAGGCTTAGACACTTTGATTGGTGAAGGTGGCGTAAAAGTGAGTGGCGGCGAAAAGCAGCGTTTATCAATTGCACGTGCATTGTTGCGTAATCCAAAATTGATGATAATGGATGAAGCAACTTCCTCTTTAGATTCATTAACTGAAGAAGAAATTGCTTCAACAGTGCGCCAAATCAATGTTGGCAAAGACATCATCACGATTTTAATTGCTCATCGTTTGAGCACCATTATGCATGCTGATAGAATTTTTGTGTTGGAAAAAGGTAACGTAATTGAACAAGGCAAACACGAAGATTTGTTGGCAGAAAAAGGTTTGTATTACGCTATGTGGCGTCAACAAATTGGTGAAAGAAAATTGACGAAAGCTGCTGTGGCAATGAATTAATCGTTCACTAAACCCCTGCCGCTTTTTTGTATTTTCCCATCTCTCATCAATTCATTTTTGATTTTGTCAACCATGCCGTTTACAAAATCTTTGCTTTTGGGTGTGCTGTATAATTTAGAAATATCAATGTATTCATTGATAGAAACTTTAACAGGAATATTTTCAAAATAAAGAATTTCGCTCAAAGCCATTTTAATCAAAATCAAATCTATGGCAGCTAAGCGGTCGGCATCCCAATTTTTAAGTTTTGGTTTAATGAGTTCCATCAATTCATTTTCGCAATCAAAAGTTTTTTCCAACAATTGAAAACTGAATTTTACAGCATCATCTTCTTTATCATCCAAACCAATTTCACCTGTCTTTAAAGCGGTATCCACTTGCTTGTGTACAAAAGTGTGTTCATCAGCCCAAATGGGATATAAATCTTCCATCCACGAATCAAAAGTTTCGCTTTGGTAAATCATTTCGCCGTATAAAAATTGAAAAATTTTCGACAAACTTTTATCATCGGCCGAATTTTCAGCAACAAATTTTTTGTACTCTTCCGATTTTTTTAACTCTAAATAAAATTTGCGAACTAAATCTTCATCAGTTTTTAAATGTGGTTTTTGCTTTTCAACAAAACCTCTGTAATACTCATCACCAGTAAGTTTTTGAACCAATGCATTTTTGTAAATTAAAGTACTTACATTTTTTTCATCGGCAGTTGATAAATGTTTTTCTGATTGTGCTTGCAAATCATCAATACTAAATTCAGCTACTCGAATCAAGAAATAAATGTTGAACAAAAAAAGTTTGTCGGTTTCGCCAATGCTTTGTTGCAAAGCTTTTCGCAACGATAAAAAATCACGAGAAGGATTTTGTTGATGAGCATACAACGCTTGCATCACTTTAATTCTAAGATTTCTACGACTGTGCATTTTGGCTAAAAATTTGGAGTGCAAAGGTGCAATTTAAAAATTAAAAATTGGCATGAAACGCTTAAAATCATTTCTGTAAAATTACCTGCAACAAGCCTTGTTGCTTATCTTTATCCCTATTTTAAAAATCGTTTTATGAGTTTAGAATTGAAAAATAAAGTTAGAATTGTTACCGCTGCTTCGTTGTTTGATGGACATGATGCTGCCATCAATATTATGCGCCGCATTATGCAAGCTAAAGGTGCTGAAGTAATTCATTTGGGGCATAACAGAAGCGCTGCTGATATTGTGGATTGCGCAATTCAAGAAGATGCACAAGGCATTGCGATTACTTCCTATCAAGGTGGGCACGTTGAGTTTTTTAAATACATGTATGATTTGTTGAGAGAAAAAGGTTGCGGCCATATCAAAATTTTTGGCGGCGGCGGCGGAACTATTTTGCCAACTGAAATTGAAGAATTGCATGCTTACGGCATCAACAGAATTTATTCGCCAGATGATGGTCGAAAAATGGGCTTGGAAGGCATGATTGAAGATGTTGTGAAGCAATGCGATTTCAGTACAGTTGATAGTGCAGACATTTCAGTGCTTAGCTCAAAACTTAGCGGCAAAGATGAGAATGCAATTGCACAATTAATTACGTTAGCTGAAAATGGAAAATTAGCGACCCAACAAATCAATAAATCAAACGCAACCATTCCTGTTCTCGGTATCACAGGCACTGGCGGTGCAGGAAAATCAAGTGTTACAGATGAAATTGTTCGACGTTTTTTAAATCGTTATACAGATAAAACAATTGCTGTAATTTCTGTAGACCCCTCTAAAAAGAAGACTGGTGGTGCATTGTTAGGCGACAGAATCAGAATGAATTCAATTCATAATCCACGAGCATATATGCGTTCGTTAGCAACACGTGACAGTGAAGTGGCATTGAGTGCTCATGTGCAGGAAGCAATTGATGTTTGCAAAGCTGCGGCATTTGATTTCGTAATTTTAGAAAGTGCTGGAGTTGGTCAAAGCGATGCTTCGATTTTGGAATATGTAAATGTGAGCTTGTATGTAATGACGCCTGAATACGGCGCTGCATCACAATTAGAGAAAATCAACATGCTGGATTATGCAGATGTAATTGCTATCAATAAATTTGATAAAGCAGGCGCATTAGATTCTTTGCACGATGTAAAAAAACAATACAAACGCAATCACAATTTATTTACAGCAAAAGATGAAGACTTGCCGATTGTGGGTACCATTGCTTCTCAATTTAATGATACTGGTGTAAATCAATTGTTTGAATTATTGGTGGATGCGATTGAAAAAAAATGCAGTGTTGATTGGGGAAAAACAGATACGCATCACGAAAAAAACACGGCTACAAAATCTCAAATCATTCCTCCAGCAAGAGTTCGTTATCTGGCTGAAATAGCTGAAAACAATGAATCGTATGATAATTGGGTGAATGAGCAATGTACGTTGGCTACAAAATTATATCAGATTGAAGGTGTACAACAAATAAAGGAAATGACCGCTAATGCTGATTTGCAAGCCATCAAAACAAAATTTGAAAAAGCATTACATCATGAATGCAAAGATTTAATCAACAATTGGGAAAACAGAAAACAACAATACGCCGCTGAATTTTATGAATACAAAGTTCGTGATAAAGTCATCAAACAACCTTTGACCACAACTTCTTTGAGTGGAACGAAAATCAAAAAAGTGGTGTTACCGAAATACAAAGACTGGGGTGATATTCTACGTTGGCAATTGCAGGAAAATGTACCAGGAGAATTTCCTTACACTGCTGGTGTATTTGAATTGAAGCGTCAGGGCGAAGACCCAACACGTATGTTTGCTGGCGAAGGCGGACCAGAAAGAACCAACAAACGTTTCCATTATGTTTCTTTAGGACAGCCTGCAAAGCGTTTGAGTACAGCGTTTGACAGCGTTACGTTGTATGGTGAAGACCCTGCGGTTCGACCAGATATTTATGGAAAAATTGGTAACAGCGGTGTGAGTATTGCAACGGTAGATGATGCAAAAAAATTGTACAGCGGTTTTGATTTATGCGACCCAAAAACATCGGTGAGTATGACCATCAACGGGCCAGCACCAATGGTTTTAGCATTTTTCATGAATGCTGCAATTGACCAAGAATGTGAAAAATACATCAAAGAAAATAAGATTGAAATTCCTAAAGAAAAATTAAAGAATGCACCACAATATAACGGCGCATTGCCTGAAGGAAATGATGGATTGGGATTAGGATTGTTAGGATTAAGTGGTGAAGATGTTTTACCAAAAGATGTTTATGAACAATTAAAAGCAAAAGCTTTGCAGTCCGTTCGTGGTACTGTGCAAGCAGATATTTTGAAAGAAGACCAAGCACAAAACACTTGTATTTTCTCTACAGAATTTGCATTGAAACTAATGGGTGATGTGCAACAATATTTCATCGAACAAAAAGTTCGTAATTTTTATTCTGTTTCCATCAGCGGTTATCACATTGCTGAAGCTGGCGCCAATCCTATCACACAGCTTGCTTTCACTTTAGCAAATGGATTTACTTATGTAGAATATTATCTGAGCCGTGGAATGAACATTGATGATTTTGCGCCAAATCTTTCTTTCTTTTTCAGCAATGGAATGGACCCTGAATATTCAGTAATTGGTCGTGTGGCTCGTAGAATCTGGGCTAAAGCAATGAAGTTGAAATACAAAGGCAATGACCGTTCACAGAAATTAAAATATCATATTCAAACCAGCGGACGCAGTTTGCATGCGCAAGAAAT
>CAIQHW010000145.1 GCA_903871715.1 uncultured bacterium | reverse complement strand
GCACCCGTTGTTGGCAAACCAGCAACAGCATCAGGTATCGCCAGGTGCATATTTTCGCCGGGTTTGAAAAAATTGACCAGCACCATACCCAGGAATAGGCTTACAAACGACCCTCCTAAAAACCAAAGCATGGTTTTGCCGCCAATGCGGCCCACATTTTTTGCGCTGCCTTGCTTGGCAACACCTACAACAAGGGTAGTGAATACCAATGGCGCAACAATCATTTTTATTAGCCTCAGGAATACATCAGCCGCTAACTTAAATGGTTGCAGTACAGCATCGGGAGAGGTTATTGCTTTGCTTTCTATGTTTTTATTGAGTAAAAAGCCGAGGCCAACACCTGCGGCCATGGCCAGTAGAATAAATAAAGTGAATTTGCTGCCATTCTTTTTCTGTTCCATTATTTATGTTTAGTGGTAGCCCAAAACTAATTTTTTATAGGCATCGACGCAACTAATACTATTTTATAATTCGACATCACAACAACCTGGCTTGATTATTTTTTGCAAATTTGGTTATCACTTCATTCTATGAGCATACCTTTCTTAATTGTAGGGTTCATGGTCCTGCCAGTTTCTCTGGTTCATTGCTTACGTGTCTTGCCGTGCAAAATTGCTCTATTTAGAGCTGAACGATTTGGTTCAAAAGATTTAATGACCTTAAGAACGTGAATAATTATGTATTGCGGCTACTTGATAAACCGTACAGCTTTTCCTGTTATGCCGTCGTTTGGTTGGAGAAAATAGCTGCCGCTTTCAAGGGATGAGATGTCAATTGAATTGTTGCTTTTATCAATTGTTACTTGTTTTATGATCCTGCCTGTAGCGTCCGTTATCGCTGCGGAAGTGGCATCTGTATATCCGTCGATAAATAGTTTTGTGGTCGCAGGGTTGGGATAAACTTTAATGGCAGAGGGCTGGTTTACCCCACTAATTGCAGTTGTTAGCCCAGATATATTTGCCGATCTGGAAGCTTGTACGATATTCTTGTTTGGTTTTTGAAGAATAGCTATTGCGTAGATTCTATTTATGTTCCATGCTGCGTTCCTTGCGACCGTTTTTTCGTAAATAGAGGAATCACCTACCGATGTCGGCGCAGCAACATTTAACGATGTAGTACCCCAAAATGATTTTCTGAAAACATTATAGTGCTTTGTTTCCCCATTGTTGGCAGTAAAGAACAAAGTGTCCTCAAGTACCGCACTGTATAGCTCTAACGAGGTCAGGCTGCTGGTATCTAATTTTTTTACCACTATACGAGCAGTGACAGAGTCCGTATTTTTTAGAGTCAGTACTGCAGAAACTGCAAATGAAGTTGTTAACGGCAGTTGCGATGTGTAGATTGATGGCGGCGTAAAAGAGGATACTTCACTGCCTGATATAATCAGATGGGGCGTAGAGCCATAGACACCATAGTAATTTGTCCGAGCGTCGTTTTCTGATGGATTGTGCATACTTAACGGGCATGCCGCATAGGGCGCGCTAGGGTAGTAAGCCACATGCAATACCTGCGGGAATGCAGTTAAATTGGTGAATAAACCTGGGTTTCTTGAGGCACAAATACTACAATATGTGTTGGTGAAATGTTCTGCAACAACAGTTCTTGGTATTTGCTGCGCAGCGGCATTGAAGCCAATGAGGGATATGCCTAAATAAAAGATTGTGTTT
>CAIQHW010000144.1 GCA_903871715.1 uncultured bacterium | reverse complement strand
CCATGATGCAATTAATACGATAAATAAAAGAAGATGTTTCATGATAAATTTGTTTTTATTTTTTTACAAATCTATGCTTAACTACGACCACAGTCAATCCATAAAATATTCACTATTGGAATAAATTATTCAACTACTTTTGTAAAAAGCAAATTAAGATGGATTTTATTTTAGAAAACATAAGAAGAATTCGTAGAGAGAAAAATTTTTCTCAAGAATATTTAGCTGAAAAATTGGGTTACAAACAAACTGTTTGGTCAAAAATCGAAAATGGTCAATCACCGTTTCCTACTAATAGAATTATAGATGTTGCCAAAAATTTAGAAGTCGAGATTATTGATGTGGTAATGCCTTCATCTGGTTGTCATCAAAATAATTATGAACAAAAAGGTGGCAATGCAGAAGTAATTTTAATCGTGAATAATTTTGATAAAGGTTTTGAACTAATTGAAAAACTAATTGAAGAAAATAAAAAATTATCTTCGACAAGAAAGTAGAACCCAAAACTCATCACTCAAAACTCCCATCACACCTGCATTATAGCGTTTCACTTCGGGGTTGTAAGGTTTATTCAAGCACTTGCAAGCCCTTTGATATAAAGCGTTTCAGGGCTAAAGTCTTGTCCGTTTTCCCAAGCTATGCTGCCTAATTGTAAGCCAACATTTTTAAAATAATTTTCGTCTTTTAATTCTTTGAAAATGCCAAATTCCAAATAAGGTTTAACATCAAAAAAACGAGTTTCGTTGTTGTTGAATTTTACTTCTAAAATGTAATTCACTAATGGTTTGACGCTTACTACTTTGTTCATAATTATTGTAATGGTTTTATGTCGAATAATTTTGCACCCGATTTTGCCAATTCCCAATTTGCCATCAATTCTTCTTGATGCAGTTCCATCCAAGCTTCTACCAATTTCATTTTGTTTTTTGGTAAACTACCTTGCAATATTTCACCATCAATCAAACTGATGATGCAAGTGTACTCGGCATATTTTATATGAATATGCGGCAGATGATGTTTGTCTGTATCAAAAAAATACATCATCACAATCAATCCGTAGAACATAGAAATTACTGGCATAAACTCAATTTTATTTTTACAAAATTAAACTACTTTTCACAAACTAAAAACTCATCACTCAAAATTCGCAACTTCCTCACACCTGCAACACACCAACATTATAGCGTTTCACTTCGGGATTGTGGTTAGCCATTTCAATGCCCATTGATAAAATTTTTCGGGTATCTAATGGGTCAATAATAGCATCTACCCACAAACGTGAAGCTGCGTAGTAAGGCGTTGTCTGGCTGTTGTAACGATCGGTAATGGTTTTCAGCATTTCCTTTTCTTCTTCAGGCGTAATTTCTTTTCCTTTAGCTTTCATGCTTGCCACTTGTATTTGTAATAAAGTTTTGGCTGCTTGTTCGCCACCCATCACCGCAATTTTTGCAGTAGGCCATGCCACAATCAATCGTGGGTCGTAAGCTTTGCCACACATAGCATAGTTGGCTGCACCATAGCTATTTCCAACCACTACAGTAAATTTAGGCACAACAGAATTGCTCATTGCATTCACCAGTTTTGCACCATCTTTTATAATACCGCCATGTTCGCTGCGGCTACCCACCATAAAGCCTGTAGCATCTTGCAAGAACACCAACGGAATATTTTTCTGATTGCAATTCATAATAAATCGAGCCGCTTTATCTGCCGAATCGCTGTAAATAACGCCACCCATCTGTACTTCGCCTTTTGCACTTTTTACAATCTT
>CAIQHW010000143.1 GCA_903871715.1 uncultured bacterium | reverse complement strand
CAAGTAATCACATTTCTGATGAATTAAAAATGAATTATGAATCCGCAGATTGGAATAAAATAATCGCTTTCAGAAATTTTATAGCTCATGAATATTTCAAGATTGACTATGACATTATTTGGAGAATTATCAATTCAGAAATTGTTGAACTAAATCAAGTTATGGAAACAATTATTAAAAACGAGAACTTTTTAGAACATTATAAATGAGCAGAAAATTATTAATAGACAAAGCCCACATTGCAGGCATCGAAACTTTTGAAGTGTATCGCAAAGAAGGCGGCTATCAAGCTGCGGAAAAGGCTTTGAAAACAATGACTCCTGATGAAGTTACAGAAGAAGTAAAAAAATCAGGATTGAAAGGTCGTGGTGGCGCAGGTTTCCCAATGGGCATGAAATGGAGTTTCTTGGCAAAACCCGAAGGTGTGCCTCGTTACTTGGTTTGCAACGCTGATGAAAGCGAACCTGGAACTTTCAAGGATAGATTTTTAATGGAAAAAGTGCCACACATTTTTATCGAAGGATTGATTATTTCATCTTACGCATTGGGTGCAAACACCTGCTACATCTACATCCGTGGTGAGTATGCTTGGATTGCAAAAATTTTAGAACGCACAATTGCTGAAGCAAAAGCAAATGGATTTTTAGGAAAAAATATTTTGGGCAAAGGTTTCGATTTGGAAATTTATGTGCATCGCGGCGCAGGTGCTTACATCTGCGGCGAAGAAACTGCGTTGCTGGAATCATTGGAAGGAAAACGTGGAAACCCACGAATGAAGCCACCTTTCCCTGCTGTGAAAGGTTTGTATGGTTGCCCAACGGTGGTAAATAATGTGGAATCATTAACGGCAGTTGTGCCAATAATTAACTTGGGTGGAAGTGAATATGCAAAAATCGGAACAGAAAAAAGTACAGGAACAAAATTGATTTCTGCCTCTGGAAACATTAATAAACCTGGTGTTTACGAAATTGAATTAGGAATTTCGGTAGAAGATTTTGTGATGAGCTATGAATATTGTGGTGGAATAAAAAACGGTAAAAAATTAAAAGCTTGTGTGCCAGGTGGTTCATCCGTTCCAATTTTGCCACATGATTTATTATTCAAAACAGCAAAAGGCGAAACTAGATTGATGAGTTATGAAAGTATGAGTGATGGCGGCTTTGCAACAGGTTCGATGATTGGTAGCGGTGGATTTATTGTGTATGATGAAGACCAATGTATTGTTGAAAATACTTACAATTTTACACGTTTTTATCGTCATGAAAGTTGCGGACAATGCAGCCCATGTCGTGAAGGAACAGGCTGGATGGAAAAAGTTTTACATCGTTTGGATAATGGAAATGGAAAAATTGAAGACATAGATTTGTTGTGGGATATTCAACGTAAAATTGAAGGCAACACGATTTGTCCATTAGGTGATGCCGCTGCATGGCCTGTGGCTGCAGCTATTCGCCACTTCCGTGAAGAATTTGAATGGCATGTTACACATCCTAAAGAAGCGATGGAAAGAAATTATGGTTTGAGGAAGAATGTTTTTGTAGCAGCCGCTGTTTAATTTTCTTTCCAAATTTTATTTTGCTCTCCAAATTTTAAAACATGACCCAAGTCATTTTTTAAACTAACCTTTTTCATTTTTTCTTAAAATTGTTTACGGCAACTTTGTTTTTCAAAAACAAAAAATATTTCGCCGTGAACACTATCAAAAAAATAATTTGCCCAATAGATTTTTCTGACAACTCGAAAGCGGCTTTGCAAATGGCTTTGCCGATTGCCGATGCACATAAAGCGGAAGTGCATTTGTTGCACATTATTCCCGAAATATTTTTCTACGATTGGAGCATGACCAACATGTACGATTTGAATGCCGAGGAAATTGTTGACCAATCAAAAGAAGAAGCCATTTCGAAATTAAATTTGATGATGCAAGATTTGAAAAATCAATTTCCAAACATCACTTTCCATTTTACCATTCTCACATTAACAAATGCTGCCGATGGAATTTTAAACACTTCAAAAGAAATAAATGCCGATTTGATTGTGATAGGTTCGCATGGCAGAAAAGGCTGGGACAGGCTGCTGATGGGCAGTGTAGCCGAATCAGTGATGCGCCATTCCGATTGCCCGGTGTTGATTTATAAAATGTAATTCAGTAAAAAATCATTGAAAATATTTTTACGTGAAAGCAAGATCATTTCATAAAATAATTGAGCAATCGGCTGAAACCTGCTACCACTGCGGCGAATCGTGTGATAATCACATTCATCTTGAAGAAAAAAACTTTTGCTGCGAAGGTTGCAAACAAGTTTTTTTATTGTTGAATGATAACAATTTGTGTGCTTATTATGATTTCGATAAAAACCCAGGACTCACTGCCAAAGGGAAGTTTGCTGGCAATCGCTTTGCATATTTAGATGATGAAACCACGGTAAAAAAAATCGTTTCGTTTTCAAGTGAAACATTGATGACGGTAACATTTTATCTGCCGCAAATGCATTGTGCTTCGTGTGTTTATTTGTTAGAAAATTTGCATCGTATTAATGCTGGCGTAATAAAATCGCAAACCAATTTTCAACGAAAAGAAATTTT
>CAIQHW010000142.1 GCA_903871715.1 uncultured bacterium | reverse complement strand
GGATTTTGCTGCATCAGCATTTTATTATTTTATTGCTTGAAATTGAGCAACAATCAAAGTTGGTGGAATTTTATTTTTACAGGTTTAGCATTTACGTTTTCAATTTTATGTCGCACAACCAACGCTATGATTCTGATTCCTGTTTTATTTTTTCTATTGCCAGTTTTTAAAAATATTTTTTGCAGAAATAATTTTTCAAAAATTTTCTTCACCGTTTTCATCTGTGCTGTTCCATTTTTTTTGCAAATGCTTTATTGGAAAATATCGGGAAATAAATGGGTGTTGAATGTTTATATGATTAGTGAAGAATGGTTTGATTTTGCACATCCTAATATTTTAAAAGGGTTGTTTGATGCACAAAATGGCTGGTTTATTCATGTGCCATTGGCTGCGGTGTGTTGTTTGTGCTCATTTTTTTTGATAAAAAAATATATAAAATTGGGCATCGTAAGTTTGATTTTTTTGTTAGTGTGGGCGTTTGTAGTGTTTAGTTGGTATGCTTGGGATTATGGTGGCGGCAATCGCCCAATGGTAGAAACCAGCACTATATTGGCTTTGATGCTTGCCGCAGGATTAGAATGGGCAAAAAATATTTTTATAAAATCGTTGGCTGCAATTTTAATCATCTTAGTAATTGTATTCAATTTGATGCAAAGTTGGCTAACGATTAATTCTATTTATCAAAATGGATTTCCTAACAGTTTTAAAGTTTTAGAAACTTTTAAAGAGATGAATGCCATGTTGTTTGTGCCTACAATTTATGAAAGCCATCAGCATCTAAAATCATTATTAATTAAAAATGAAATGGTAATTTTAGATACCACTTTTAAATTTTCGGATAGCACTTTTGTAAACAATGAACCCAATAAATACAGGGCTTTCAAAGGGATTTTTCAACAACAAATTCAATCATCAATTTTTGAATCGAATGCTTGGTGTAGGCTAAAAGGCAGTGGTTATTATGAATGCAAAAATCCTTTGTTGGCAAACAGATGCCGAATTGTTTTAACAGTTTCGCATCATGGCGAAAATTATTTTTGGCAAGGCGGCGAAATGCCAATTAATACTTTGGATAGCAACAAAATTTCTACACGAACACCAAAAGAATTTGCGTTCGATTTTAATTTAGGTTATCTTAAAAATCCAAAAGATACAATTAGTGTTTTTTTCTGAAATCAAGGTAAAATAAACTATTGGATAAAAAATGTGCGAATCGAAAAATTGTTGCTGAAATAACTACAACGGAATATTCCCATGTTTTTTTCTTGGCAAATTCACCACTTTATTTTCTAGCATTTTAAATGCTTTAATCAATTTCTCACGGGTTTGTGAAGGCAAAATTACTTCGTCAATAAAACCACGGGCAGCTGCGCCATAAGGATTGGCGAACTTTTCAGCATAAGCATCTGTTTTTTCTTTCAATGCTTCTTCAGGATTTTTTGCCGCATCAATTTCTTTTTTGAAAATAATTTCAACTGCACCTTTTGCACCCATCACAGCAATTTCAGCATTGGGCCAAGCGTAGTTCATATCAGCGCCAATATGTTTGCTGTTCATCACATCATAAGCACCGCCATAAGCTTTACGAGTAATCACTGTTACTTTCGGCACAGTAGCTTCACTCAAAGCATACAATAATTTTGCACCGTTTGAAATGATGCCATGCCACTCCTGGTCAGTGCCAGGCAAGAATCCTGGCACATCTACTAAAACCAACAAAGGCACATTAAAACAATCGCAGAAACGAACAAATCGTCCGGCTTTTCTAGAAGAATTAATATCCAACACACCAGCCAATACAGCAGGTTGATTGGCAACAATGCCCACACTTCTGCCGCCAATTCGTGCAAAACCAACCACAATATTTTCAGCCCAGTCTTTATGTACTTCTAAAAATGAATTTTCATCTACCACACCATCAATCACTTCTCTCATGTCATAAGGCTGATTCGGATTTTCAGGTACAATTGAATTTAATTGCGCTCTGATTTCTGAAGCTTTTAATTCATAAGGATAAACAGGCGCCTGCTCTTCACAGTTTTGTGGAATATAACTCAATAATTTTTTGATGTGCTGAATGGCTTCCACTTCATTGGCGCAAGCGAAATGCGTAACGCCACTTTTGCTTGCATGTGTTGAAGCACCGCCTAATTCTTCACTGCTTACTTCTTCGTGAGTAACCGTTTTTACTACGTTTGGACCTGTTACAAACATGTAGCTAGTGTTTTCAACCATCAAAATAAAATCAGTAAGGGCAG
>CAIQHW010000141.1 GCA_903871715.1 uncultured bacterium | reverse complement strand
CATTTCAATTATTTGCTCAAGACAATATTTATAAAGATGTTGTTTATTTAAAAACAGGGATAGTTTTAGAAGGAATTATTGTTGAACAAATCCCAAATCAATCAATTAAAATTGAAACTACAGACCACATTATTCATTTCATCAAAATGGATGAGATTAAAAAAATTACAAAAGAAAAAACAGTTGCTCAACAATTCAGAATACGTTATTCTAATTTTACTGAACCATATTTTTTTGGTCATCCCTTTGATTTACTAACAGGTTCTTTGGATGAAAGTGGTATCGGCATCCAGACTTCAAACGGGTTTTTCTTTAATCCAACGTTTTATGCTGGATTGGGAATAGGCTTTAATGCTGGTGCTAATCAGTCTTTTTTGTTTCCAGTTTTTGCTGATTTAAGATTCAACTTCAAACCAGCTTTTCAATCTTCCTTTATTGACTTAAATATTGGATATGCATTAGGAGAAGGAGGTTTGTTTGCATTGCAAACAGGAATAAAAGTTTACAAAAGAATTTATTTTTTAGCAGGATTAGGATTACAAGGTTACACAACAATTGAATCCTTGCATTTTGGAGGCACATACAAAGTATCCGAAATAAGACTTCAAGCTAAGTTAGGACTTGGAGTTCAATTTTAAATTCATTTTCCCTTTCAACCGCAAACACATTCGCTTACTTTTGCGTTTCAATTTTCAATTTCAAAATTTTAATTTTTAAATAAAATGTACACCGATAAATTTGAGTACCACGATTATTATTTGATGGATGAATTGTTGACCGACGAACACAAGTTGATTCGTGATTCAGTACGCCAATGGGTGAAAAAAGAAGTATCGCCGATTATTGAAGATTATGCTCAAAAGGCTGAATTTCCAGTGCATTTGGTGAAACAATTAGGCGAAATCGGTTGCTTTGGCCCTACGATTCCAACAGAATATGGCGGCGGCGGATTAGACCAAATCAGTTATGGTTTGATGATGATGGAATTGGAGCGTTGCGATAGCGGTTTGCGTTCTACAGCATCGGTACAAGGCTCGTTGGTAATGTATCCTATTTATACTTATGGCAGCAAAGAACAACGCAGAAAATATTTACCAAAGTTGGCAAGTGGTGAATGGTTGGGCTGTTTCGGCTTGACCGAACCAAGTCATGGTAGCGACCCGGGCAGCATGATTACCAATATCAAAGATGCTGATGATGGGAAACATGTGATTTTGAACGGTGCTAAAATGTGGATTAGCAATGCGCCATTTGCACAAGTGGCGGTGGTTTGGGCAAAAAATGAAGCAGGAAAAATTCAAGGGATAATTGTTGAACGTGGCATGGAAGGCTTTACTACGCCTACTACTCATGGTAAATGGAGCTTACGTGCAAGTGCAACAGGTGAGTTGGTTTTTGATAATGTAAAAGTGCCGAAAGAAAATATTTTACCAAATGTACAAGGCTTGAAAGGACCATTGGGTTGTTTGAGTTCAGCTCGTTATGGCATCGCTTGGGGCGCATTGGGTGCGGCTTTAGATTGTTATGATACAGCTTTGCGTTATTCAAAAGAAAGAATTCAGTTTGGAAAACCAATCGGGCAATTTCAATTAACACAAAAGAAATTAGCTGAAATGATTACTGAAATCACTAAAGCGCAATTGTTAACCTGGCGCTTAGGTGTTTTGAAAAATGAAGGCAGAGCAACGCCTGCACAAATCAGTATGGCGAAACGCAACAACGTAAACATGGCCATTCAGATTGCTCGTGAAGGTCGCCAGATATTAGGTGGAATGGGCATCACAGGCGAATACAGCATGATGCGTCATTCAATGAATTTGGAAAGTGTCATCACTTATGAAGGCACTCATGATATTCATTTGTTGATTACCGGACAAGATGTTACGGGTTTGAATGCGTTTAAATAAGTAAATGAAACAACGAATAATTTGGGGTGCTGTTTTTGGAATTGTGTTGATTGGTGTATTCATCAGCAACCAACCTTATTTGTTTATAGCCGCTACCACAGCCATTTGTATGCTGTGTTTGCAAGAGTTTTTTAAAATGATTGCCGACCATGATGAATCATTTGCTACATCATTTTCGTTTTACAATTCATTTGGTGTAACCGCTGGCGCAGCCATAGTGTTGATTTTTCAGTTGGTTGCTTACAATAAAGTGTTTCCACAATTTGCTTGGATAGCTTTACTATTATTGTGGCTAGTTTTCATTTACGAATTGCTAAATGCTTCAAAAGGTAATGTGCTGGCTAATTGCAGCTATTTTGCTTTAGCAATTATTTACATTGTGGCACCATTAGCTTTAAGTTCTTATTTAGCATTTGAACATGGAAACTATTATCCATGGCGGGTTTTCGGTTTGTTTATTTTAATTTGGACAAGCGATACGATGCAATATTTCAGCGGAAAATTTTTAGGCAAACATAAATTATACGAACAAATTTCGCCCAACAAAACCTGGGAAGGAACAATCGGCGGCGTAATTTTTACCATCATTGCTGGTTATATTTTATCGCATTTTGTTGGCAAAGAAATTTCTTACTCGGCTATGCAATGGATGATGATTGCCACATTGGTGGCTGTTTTTGGCAGCATCGGCGATTTGGTAGAAAGTATGTTTAAACGCCAAATGAAAGTAAAAGACAGTGGCAATTTTTTACCTGGTCATGGTGGTGCATTAGACCGTTTTGATTCTTTTATTTTTGTGTTGCCGTTTGTGGTGGTGTATTGGATGATGGTTCGCTAATTTCTACTTAAAATATTTTAGCTCACATTTCTCTCCATCCCACACTGCATAAGTATTGTAACGCAACCAATCGCCCAAATTTAGGTAGCGACAATTGTCGTTTATCAGCACATCAAGTGGCAAATGCCGATGGCCGAAAATAAAATAATCGTAGTGTTCTTTTTCAATTTTGCGTTTGCAATATTGCACCAACCATTCGTCATCGCCAAAATTCTTTTCATCATCTAATGCAGTAGCAATGCGGCTTTTGCGGCTAAAATAATTTGCTAAGCCTACACCAATATCGGGATGAATCCATCGAAATAACCATTGTGCAAACGAGTTGCTGAATAATTTTTTCATGCGCTTAAATCCTTTATCGCCAGGTCCCAAGCCATCTCCATGTCCGATGAAAAATTTTTTGCCGTCAATTTCTTTTTGAATCGGTTTGAAAAAAACAGGAATGCTCAATTCTTTTTCAAAATAATTTTTCATCCACAAATCGTGATTGCCTGTAAAAACAAACACCTCAATATTTTGTTCTTTCAGCATAACCAATCGAGAGAAAAGTCGCAGAAAGCCTTTTGGCACAACGGTTTTATACTCGAACCAAAAATCAAAAATATCGCCCACCAAATAAATTGCTTTGGCATCTTGGGCTGCTTCATCTAAAAATTTGCAGATTAGTTTTTCCCGTTCCAAACTCATTTTTTCGTTGGGCGCACCCAAGTGAAAATCGGAAAGGAAATATGTTTTTGTGTTTACTCCCATTTAAAAGTTTTAATGGCTACTAAATAAACGCCAACTCCCCAAGCCAGCATTATCAATAGTTGCAGGCGCACATCCCACAAATTCAAACCATCAAATGCAATTTTGCGCATGGCTTCGTTCATATAAGTAAGCGGCAAAGCTTTGCTGATGGGCTGCAACCACTTTGGAAAAACATCGGTTGAAAAAAATGTGCCTGCCAACAAAAATTGCGGCATGGTAATAATATTTGCCAACGGCGGAATAGCACTTTCGCTTTTGGCTAATCCGCTCACAATAAACCCAAAACCCATAAACACAATCAGCCCAAAGGCGCACAGGAACAGCATTTGCAGGGCTGTAAGCCAACCATGAACTAACGTAAAATGAAATAAAAATCGTCCCATCAAAATGATGATAGCTGCTGCAGTTGTTTGAAAAATTAATCGGCTCAACATTTCGCCAATGATGATGCTACTTTTAGAAACAGGTGTGGCAAAAAATCTTTTTATCACCAGTGTTTGTCGCAAACTGAAAAACACAAATGCAGCACCAAAAACACCGGCACTCAACATCGAAAAACCAATTTGCCCAGGCAAGATAAAATCGATGGTTTGAAACACTCGAGCCTGCACTGGTGGAGGTGTTTCGATGTTTACAATTCTTTTTATTCCTTTTAATTGTTGGTAATTAATTTCGTTGGCTACACTATTAATGATGCTCTTAAAAATTTGCCCGTTTTGAATACTGGCCGATGAACATTGAATCTTCAAATGCAGCATTGCCAAGCTATCCGTGTTTTTTTGCAAATCAACAATGGCATCAATTTTTCCTTTTAGCAAAGCTTCGTTTTGTTCTTGCTCCGTGCCACTCACCACTTTCACCATATCCAAATGTTGAATGGCTTGATAAATGGGATTGTTGGTGTCGCAATTTTTCGTAAAAGCCACATCAATTTTCATCGTGCTGCTGCCACCAATGAACCCAAAAACCAAAATAAAAATGATGGGAAATGCTAAGCTAAAAACTATGGCTGATGGGCTTTTCAGCATACTTTGCAAACTTGCCTTGGTAATAGAAAGCGTTGCTTTGAGGTGATTATATTTTGGTGTCGTCATTTTTTAAGTATCCACATTTTACCCACAAATGTAGTGGTTGCTTGCAAAAGAATGTTTTTGTTCGATGCTAAAATTTATCTTTGCAAAAGAAAAATGCCACAACTGCAAGAATGCTTTTCATCAGTGCATTTGTGGCTAAAAAATATTCAAATGCAAAACATACAACAACAAATAGAGGCATTAATTTTTGCCAGTGAAGTGCCACTTTTAATCACCGACATTCAAGAATGCTTAAGCAAACGATTTGGTTTGTTTGTGGCTGATGCCGACGTGCAAGCCGCTGTGGATGCGCTGATGCACAAATTCGACACCGATGATTTTGCGATGGAAATAAAAAATATTTCGGGTGGTTATCAATTTTTTAGCAAGCCGTTATATCACGAAACCGTTTCGATTTTGATGAAAGAAAAAAATGTGAAACGATTAACCACTGCGGCTATGGAAACCTTAGCCATTATAGCTTACAAGCAACCCATTACCAAAAGTGAGATTGAGCAAATACGTGGCGTTAGCGTAGATTATTCGATTCAAAAATTGTTGGAAAAAGAATTAATCATTCCATCGGGGCGAACCGAGGCCATTGGCAAAGCCATGATGTACGCTACTTCGCAGCAGTTTATGGATTATTTTGGCATCAACTCGGTGGGCGATTTACCTAAACTAAAAGATGTGCAACCATTGGAAGATGGCTCTGCTGCTGGAACGCCAGTGGAACAATTGAATTAAAAATGACAACAGGACTTTTTTTCGGCTCATTCAATCCCATTCATGTTGGGCATTTAATTATTGCCAATCATTTGGTGGAGTATGCCGATTTGAAGCAGGTTTGGTTCATAGTGTCGCCGCATAATCCATTCAAAGAAAAATCGAGTTTGTTGAATGAATATAGCCGATTAGATTTGGTAAATGCTGCCATCGAAGGCAATACCAAATTAAAATCAAGCAGTATCGAATTTAAGCTGCCACAGCCATCTTACACCATTGATACTTTGCAATATTTGACCGAAAAATATCCCAAGCGCAAGTTCTCTTTAATCATGGGCGGCGACAATTTAATGGGCTTTCATAAATGGAAAAACTATGAAAAAATTTTGAGCAATTACACTATTCATGTTTATAAACGCAACGGCAGCAATACATCGGAACTGCAAAAAAAATATCCAACCATAAACTTTTTAGAAGTGCCGTTATTGGATATCAGTTCGTCATTGATTCGAGAAATGATTCAACAAAAAAAATCGGTGCGCTATTTATTACCCGACAAAGTTTTTGATGAAGTGATAAAAAGCCGATATTATCGCTAAAAGCCTTGATAATAAAGCCTTTACATCGTTATCCACATGATTTTAATGTTAGTGTTATTTTAAGTGTTGGTAAATTTAATGTTTAGATAAGTGAAAAGTTATTGCTGTGGATAACCAATTTGTACACTTTTTAAACACAATTATTCACAACTATTGTGAGTAAATTTTTAAAGAAAATATCCACAAGATTGGTTTATACACAATATGTGAATAATGTTGAGAAATATAGTTTTAATGGTGTGTTACGGTGTTGGTAACTTGGTTTAAAATGTTTTAAAACGTGGATAAAACAAAAAGCAAGCGAATTGAAATTTTCATTCTCACCAATCCACAGCCTTAATAACAATCAACAACAATTATCTTTTATAAACTTATTAATTAGAAATGTGGATAGGCTATTTGTAAAAGAAAAATAAGGATGAATCTTTGCAGCATCAAAAAAATAAAAACGAAATGATTTTGGATTTTGAAAAAATAAAAGAAGCAGGTTTTGTAAATGAAGCGATTGATCCAACACTGGATTTGTTTGCTGAAATTGAAAAATTGAAAAAAGAAAAAAATGCAGTTTTACTGGCGCATTTTTATCAAGATGCCGATATTCAGGACATTGCCGATTTTATTGGCGACAGCTTGCAATTGTCGCAAGAAGCAGCCAAAATAAATGCTGATGTGATTGTGTTTGCTGGTGTTCATTTTATGGCTGAAACAGCGAAAATAATTTCACCCACAAAAAAAGTTTTATTGCCTGATTTACATGCTGGATGCAGCTTGGCAGATAGTTGTCCACCAAATTTATTTGCAAAACTTAAGGAAAAATATCCTGACCATTTAGTGATCAGTTACATCAATTGTTCGGCAGAAATAAAAGCGATGACGGATATTGTTTGCACATCAAGCAATGCTGAAAAAATAATCCATTCCATTCCAAAAGAGCAGAAAATTATTTTTGCTCCAGATAGAAATTTAGGTGCTTATTTGATAAAAAAAACAGGCAGAGATATGGTGTTGTGGAATGGTGCTTGCATGGTGCACGAAATTTTTTCGCTGGAAAAAATCATCAAATTAAAAGAGCGAAATCCGAAAGCAAAATTGTTGGCACATCCCGAATGTGAAGCTGCGGTGCTCGAACAAGCTGATTTTATTGGCTCTACAACAGGTATTTTAAAATATTCGCAAGAAGATAATTGCCAAGAATTTATTGTTGCTACAGAAACAGGCATCTTACATCAAATGATGAAAGCCTCACCACAAAAGACTTTTATCCCTGCGCCGCCTAATAATAATTGTGCTTGCAACGATTGCCCACACATGAAATTGAATACGCTCGAGAAAATTTATTTGTGTTTAAAATACGAACAGCCCGAAATTATTTTAGATGAAAATATTCGTAAAAAAGCAGAAGGAAGTATTTTAAGAATGTTGGAAATTAGTAAATAAAAAAAGTCTTCCAATTTCTTGAAAGACTTTTTCACATTTTTTACAAAAGCATTTTAATAATTTCCACTCAACATAATTGGCATAATCAACATCAACAAATTTTCGCCTTCAGCTTGTTTGTCGGGCAATACCAATCCTGCTCGTGATGGCGAACTCATTTCAAATTTTACCGTTTCGCAATTTACAGCCGTAAGCATATCAATCAAAAACTTTCCGTTGAAACCAATTTCCATATCAGCGCCATCATAGTTACAGGCCAATGATTCATTTGCCTCGTTGCTAAATTCTAAATCTTGTCCGTTGATTTGTAATGCACTTCCTTTCAAATTAAAAGCCACTTGGTTGGTGGTTTTGTTTGAAAAAATATTTACACGGCGCAATGCAGCCAACAAATCATCGCGGTTAATAGAAAGTACATTTGGGTTTTCGGTGGGTATCACCGCTTCGTAATCGGGATATTTGGCATCAATTAATCTGCAAACCAATTGCATCGAACCACAATCGAAAAACGCATTGTTTTTATCGTAACCAATTTTCACTGGCGTTAAATCTGATGGTAAAACATTTTTCAAAATACCAATTGATTTTCGTGGCACAATAAAGCTTGCAGCATCTTTGTGTTTCATATCGCTGCGGCTAATGCGCACCAAACGATGAGCATCAGTGCTTACAAAATTGCAACCATCGGCACCCAATTGAAAAAATAATCCTGTCATGGCTGGGCGCAATTCTTCTTGCCCGATGGCAAAAAATGTGCTGCTTAAAATGTGTGAAAACGAAGAGGAAGCAATCGTTAAATCGCCGCCGTCGCCCGATGGTTTGGGGATTTTTGGAAAGTTGTCGCCATCTTCGCCATTCAATTTATAAATACCGTTATCCGAAGAAATTTCTACCGAAAAATTTTCTTCCACTTTAAAAGTAAGTGGTTGTTCACTCAAGTTTTTCAACACATCCAACAATTGTTTTCCTTCTATAGCCACTTTGATGTTGTCTTTACATTCTACTTCCAAACTGGCTACCATGCTTGTTTCTAAGTCGCTACTACAAAGTGTGAGATGATTTTTTTTGATGTCGAACAAAAAATTATCTAAAATGGGCAACACTTTATTTCCAGCCAAAGCACCGCTGATATTTTGTAATTGTTTTAATAAAAGCGAAGTGGTTACAATAAACTTCATAAAAATATTTTTGTTTCAAACAAAGATAGAACAAGCATTTGCAGGATTTAAAATTGCACCAACTTTAATTTTCCACAACATGTAGATAAGTGTTTAGGTACTAACGTCAATTACTTTTTGCTTGTACATTTGTTGTTCGATGACAAACCTAATTTTACTTTCTCCTTTTTCAATTTCTTTGGATAGCTGGCTCTACTTGGGTTTTGGTGCATTTATTATCGCCACTTTAATTTTAGATTTGGGATTTTTTCAAAAAAAACAAAACACACCCAGTTTTAAAACCACGTTGTTGCAAACAGCATTTTGGTTTGTGTTGGCTTGTGGTTTTGGTGCTGTGTTGTGGTTGATGAAAGGACACGAAACAGGCGCACAATTTTTCAGCGGCTACTTGATGGAATGGAGTTTATCTGCCGACAATATTTTTGTGTTCATTTTAATTTTGAAGTTTTTTAAAATGCCCGACACTTCGCATCAACGTGTTTTATTTTGGGGAATTTTGGGTGCGATAATTTTTCGAGCAATTTTTATTGCGCTTGGAAGTGCTTTGGTGGCGCAGTTTCACTGGGTGTTGTATATTTTTGGTGCAATATTAATTTACACTGGCGCAAAAATATTTTTTGATAAAGAAGAAGAAGAAAACTATAACCCCGAAGGCAATTTTATTTACAAATTTTTGAAAAACAAGTTGCCGTTTAGCAACGATGTAAATCACATTGCTTTTGCTGTGATGGAAAATGGAAAAAAAGTGTACACACCGCTGCTGTTGGTTATTTGCATCATTGCCACCACCGATGTAATTTTTGCGATTGATAGTATTCCAGCAGTTTTCAGCATCACCCAAAACAAGTTGGTGATTTATTCATCCAACATTTTTGCGGTAATGGGTTTGCGCTCGATGTTTTTTTTATTGAGCAGCATTATCAAGCGATTTGCCTACTTGCAACAAGGCATCTCTTTCATTTTAATTTTTATCGGCGCAAAAATGTTGTTGGAAATTTTCAACATTCAGCTGCCCACATTTTTGTCGCTTGCCATTATCATAGCGGCTTTGGGCGGCAGCATTTTATTTTCGTTTGTGATGGAAAAACGAAAAGCTTAAAAAACTTCACAAAAGTTTCATTGTGGCTTCTGCCATTTTTATTTATTTTTGAGTTCAAAATTTTTTAAGGCATGAAAAAAATACTACTTTCGTTAGTTGCAGTTTTAATAGTTTTCCAAGTTTTTTTTGGGAATAAAGCAAAAGCGCAATGGGTAAATATTCCTGATAGCAATTTTGTGAATTGGTTAAAAAACAATGGCTTCAACAGTGCTATGAATGGTAGTTTGATGGATACTACAAATACTTTGATTACAAATTATGCTGGTTTCATGACTTGCAGACATAGCAATATTCACGACTTAACTGGTGTAAACTATTTTAAATCACTCTATTCTTTGGATTTTCTTGGTAATAGTGTTACTACGCTACCTATATTACCTAATTCCTTGCAGTATTTAACTTGTGACAGTAATTTGCTTACAAGCCTTTCAGTTGCTTCTAATTCAATTATTAGAATAGATTGTCCTTTTAATCTAATTACAAGTATTTCGACATTACCAAGCTCGTTACAAATTCTTGATTGTAGCCACAATCAACTAAACAGTATTGCATATTTACCAGCTGGACTTTCTTTACTAGATTGCAGCAACAATTCTCTATCCAATCTACCAGTCCTAGACACATCTTTGATTAATTTGGCTTGTGATAATAACCCAAATCTTTCTTGTTTATCATATTTTTACAAGCTATCTTCTTTAAGTTGCACAGGCACAAAAATAAATTGCGTTCCTAATAGACCTCAGATTAATGGTAATTTGCTTAATTATCCGCTTTGTGGTATTTTTAATACGAACAATTGTGGCTTATATTGGAATTTAAGTGGGACAGTTTATGAAGACGTTGATTCAACATGTACTTATGATTCAATAGACATTGGTCTAAAAAACATAAAAGTTGAATTATGGCGACATGGAAACATAGAACAGCAAGCATTTACAAAAGCAGATGGAACTTACACTTTTGATGTAAACACTTACGATACCTTTCAATTAAAAGTGAATACGGAACAAATTCCTTTTTATTTAAGTTGCACAAATCAGCAAGTTCTTACATCAATAATTACTGTGAACGATTCAATGGATTTTAATTTGAATTTTGGTATGCGTTGCAAGCAGTTAGTTAATGATGTTAAAGTAACAAATTTATTTGGCGGACATCATCCAAAGGGAAGAAAGGGACACATTTATTTAGACTTAACAAATAGCGGCAACTTTAATTATACATGTGAACCCAATTTAAATGGAAAAGTAAAATTGTTTAAATCGGGCCCGGTGCATTTTAATACAACAAATTTTTATTCTAAATACCCCAATACTATTACGAGCGATTCTCTTATTTGGAATGTAACTAATTTTGATTCAATAATAAATCTTGAAGTTAGTGTTGATTCTTCTGCTCAAGTTGGTCAATCAATTCGATATAATTTAATTATTGTACCTACAATAGCAGATATTAACCTACACAATGATTCACTTATTGTTAATTTTCACGTTGGCAATTCTTACGACCCTAACATAAAAAGTGTAGTTCCTCAAGGGAATTTATCAGCTAATGATTCTATTTTAACCTACACTATTCATTTTCAAAACACAGGAAACGATACAGCTTTTAATATTATTGTAAGAGATACCTTGAATAGTAATTTAGATGTATCTACCATTCAGGTTTTAAGTAGCAGCTTTACACCCTTTGTTCAATCATTTGGCAATGCAATAGCGTTTAATTTTGCCAATATTAATTTGGTAGATAGTGGTACAAGTCAATTGTTGAGTAATGGTTTTGTAACTTTTTCAGTGAAACGATTTACAGGGAATAATGGCACTATCATTCCAAATGTAGCATCTATTTATTTCGATTTGAATCCTGCTGTAGTAACAGATACTACGATGAGTAGAATTTGTAATAATGCTTCAACATTTATTGTTAGCCAAAATGTTTGCAGCAGCTATTTTGTTTTTCTCACTGACACTATCAGAGCTACAGGCATTTATAAAGATACTTTAGTCAATTACTTAGGGTGCGATTCTATCATTACTGCTAATATTACTTTTAGCACACCGTCATCATCTAGCATTTCAGCCACCATTTGCAGCAATGATATTTACACATTAAATGGCAAGGTTTTTAGCAGTGCTGGCATTTATACCGATACCATTCCGAATTATGCAGGCTGCGATTCTATTATCACACTAACACTTTCTGTAAAAAATATTTCAGCCACACCAAGCACACAAACAGCCTGCAATAGTTTTGTGTTTGGCTCTAAAATCCTTACCACAAGCGGCACTTACTATGATACACTGCAAAATTATTTGCTTTGCGATTCGTTATTGATTTTAAATTTAACGATAAATAATTCTTCAGCTTCCACCATTTATGATACCACATGTGCCAATGTACCGTTTGTGTTAAATAGCAAAAGCTTTACTACAAGCGGTGTTCACTATGATACTGTTCAAAATTATGTGTTTTGCGATTCGGTAATCACTTTAAATTTGTTTGTGAAACCTATTGTGATAACGAATTTGAGCCACACCATGTGCAATGGTAATGTGTATGTTTTTGGAACAAAAAATTTAACCGCAAGCGGAAATTATTTTGATACACTCACTTCTTATAATGGTTGCGACTCTATTCTTGCCTTGGGTTTAACGGTTAATAATCCTTCGGCATCAGCCATGAATGGCACTTTGTGCAACGGCAACAATTTTGTGTTCAACAGCAAAACATATTCCAGCGCAGGCACTTATTACGATACGCTGCAAAATTATGTGCATTGCGATTCGATAATTACCATCACAGTTATCAACGGAAGCAGCTCTGCATCAGCGTTTAGTCATACTACTTGCAGCAATAATCCGTATTATTTTCATCATCAATTTTTAAACGTAAGCAACAATTACAACGATACTATTCCGAATTATATCGGTTGTGATTCGGTGATTACATTAACGCTAAACGTGCTACAAACAAGCAGTTCGGCATATAGCGATACCATTTGTGGCAATCATTTTTATTCATTCAACCATCACAATTTGAATATTGGCGGCACTTATTTTGATACACTATCCAACTACTTAAATTGCGATTCTATCATCACCCTAACATTGGTGGTGAAGCCGATTAGTAATTATGCTTACACACAAAATATTTGTAGCAACAGCAGTTATTTGTTTAAAGGAAATAATTTAAACACAACGGGTTTTTATAATGACACGTTGCTCAATTATCATCTTTGTGATTCGATAATTACGCTGCATTTAATTGTGCATCAGCCCGACACCACCATTTTAAATCCACACATTTGCAAAGGCAGCAATTATTCGTTCAACAACCAAACCCTTACCACTACTGGTGTTTATTGGGATACATTAAGCTCTGTTTTCCATTGTGATAGTTTTATTATGCTGCATTTGTTTGTAGATACAATTACTTATGCTTCTATTTCACAAACCATTTGCTCGAATAGTTTTTATCATTTCAACAATCACAATTTGAATCAAATCGGAACGTATTACGACACAGTTTTGAATTATCACAACTGCGATTCAATTATTACGCTTACGCTAAACACACTACCCATCAGCAGTTCGGCTTATTCGCAAACAATTTGTGCCAATCAATCTTATTATTTCAATCATCGCAATTTGAGTTTGCCAGGCGTGTATTTAGATACACAGCAAAATTATCACAGTTGCGATTCAATTATTACGCTTACGCTAAATACACTACCCATCAGTGGTTCAGCCTATTCACAAACTATTTGCGCCAACCAACCCTATTATTTTCATCATCAAAACATTAATGTTACTGGTGTTTATGAGGATACGCTAACCAACTATTTAGGTTGTGATAGCGTGATAACCTTAAACCTGCTTGTGCATGGTGTTTCCAATCATATTTTTCACGACACTACATGTGCTGGTCAACCGTATAAATTTTATGGTCGCAATTTAACTTTGCCGGGCACCTACATCGATACTTTTGTTAATTACTTGGGCTGTGACAGCTTAATTACACTGCATTTAATTTTTAAAAACCCATCAGTTGCCTCGTTTACTCAAACCATTTGTGGTGGGCAAGCCTATACTTTTAATGGGCATAATTTAACTTTGCCTGGCGTCTATTTCGACACACTTACTAATTATTTGGGCTGTGATAGCTTTATAACACTACATTTGGTGGCAGGTACAAATTCTTTTAGCAATATTTCACAAACGATTTGTGCTGGCACAACTTATTTTTTCCACCATCAGAATTTAACTTCATCGGGTATTTATTACGACACCATTTTTAATACTGGTGGCTGCAATACCTTGATAACACTGAATTTGACAGTGTTGAATAATTCTACATCAACACAAACCCATAGCATGTGCAATCGCCAAACGTATACTTTTTATGGGCAGCATCTTTCGGCTACGGGCATTTACACAGCACATTTAACTAACCATTTGGGTTGCGATTCGGCTGTTGTTTTAACACTAACAGTGAACACACCGAATGTTGCGGTAAATCAAGTGGATACTACGCTTTCGGCTCTGGCTGTGAGTTCCAGCTATCAATGGTTAACTTGTCATGGTTCCAATCAAAATGTTTATTCGCTAATTGTTGGTGCAACCAACAGCACCTATATTGCTGATACAACTGGTTGGTATGCAGTGATGGTTACTACAAATGGTTGTGTAGATACGAGCATTTGTTATTTTGTAAATAAACCACGAGCTACAGGCATCAATGTTTTGAGCAATCATGCTATAACTATTTATCCCAACCCAACGTCAAATTTGGTGAACATTAAATGGCAAAACGAAGAAGTGAAACACATCATTTTGCAAGATGCTGTGGGCAGAAAAGTAAAAGATGTTTTTGTACAAGGCAACCTACAAACCTTGTCGGTGGCTGATTTGCCGCAAGGCATTTATTTCATTCGCTTGTTTGGTAAAACCGAAACAGTGATGAAGGTGGTGAAAGAATAATGTGCTAAAGAGTTCAAGAAAAGACTTTCTAAGTTTTAAACTTGGAAAGTCTTTTTTGTTTCAACAATTGTTTTTTTCTTTGTTAAAATGAAAAAGCATTTTTTAATTTTTATTTTCTTATTGCTGATTATTTTCACGGCAATTTCTTGTAAGAAAAAGTATACCTGCACCTTAAAAAATCAATGTACCTCCATTCAATTATTTACGGTTGAAATTATTTCGGGCAAGAACGATACAGTCAAACAAACAGGAAATAGTTACTGTAGGCTCAACTACAATTCTGATGTGGATTACAACACAGATGTTGTGAACAATCAAAATAATTTGAAAGCAATAACCAATGTAAATTTATCAGCGCAAGGCATTGTAGTTGTGACACAATATTTCAACAACAACATAATATTATTGCCGGATGATGTGCAAAGCGCAAGCGGAAAAACAGATAAATCTAATTATGAAGCGCAGGGATTTAATTGTGTAGGGGAATAGAAGCCTTGCCTCCAAAGCCGTTCAACTATTTATCGAAAATTTCAAAACCATCATTCACATCAGGATTGGGGCAATGTGGTGTGTGAAAAGTATAGCTCAAAGATACGAATGTAAACATAAATTTGTCTTTAAAACCTTGTCCACGTTGCTTTTGCGCAGTAGTACTTAATGGGTTTGAAGGATTCGACGGGTCGGCAATATTGGTTGAATTGTTATTTGCATTAATAACCCTCGATTGATAATTACTGCTGATGTCATCTAAATAAGTAGTGTAAGTGTGATGATAAACGCCCTCGATTTCAAGTGTAATAAACTTAAGGATATTGAACTTAAAACCGCCACCCATAGGCACCGTGAGCAATAAAGGGTTGTAGGATTTTCCTTCGGTTTCCAATGGTGCTAAATCAACCCACGTGTTGTCGTAAAATCCTTGTACTGAATAATAGGTGATGCCAAAACCAAAGAAAATAAATGGAGACCAGCGGCAATCTTTTATTTTGTTTGATTTGTATTTAAAGAAGTTGAACTCCACTACTGACGTGGCTTCGGCAGCTGATGTTCTAAAATTTAAATTTTGATATTGCACATAAGAGTTGTCGCTCATTTTGCTATCAAAAGAAATTCTGCCAACATTTAAGTTTGTTTTCCAAGCGAAATACGGCGACCAATTTCTGCGATAAAAAATACCCACCGCAGGCTGCACACTTTTAAAGCTGGAGGATAAATTTAAATCGCCAAAGTAAGTACCGATGCCGTCTTCAATTCCCACTTCATCAAATTGAGCGAAGCAAGAAAACGAAATGCAAGTAAGATAAACAATAAAAATATTTTTGAAAATACCAATCACTTTTGTTAAACGAATTTGCGAAAATAAAATTGTTTGCAGCAATTCAAATGTGCTACCACATTTGTTTTGCAACCATGTCAAGTGAAATTGTAGTGATTAAAAGATTGGCCAAGTTTATAAAACCAGACCGATTTACTGTTACTGTGTACTGAAAACTGATTACGGGCTAATTGTTTGAGTTTATCCAAACAATTCGTAGTGCACACTTTCTTTGCCGTAGCCCATGGCAGCCAAGCGGTCTTTGGCTTCGTTAATCATTGCTGTCCAACCACACAACATAAATTTAGTAGGTCGTTTGTCGGCAAATAATTTTTCGTAAACAGCATGTACATAGCCTGTTTCGCCTTTCCAATTTTCGCCCCCCCTTGACAATACAGGGATGTAAGTAAAGTTGGGCATTTCTTTTGCCAACTGTTCCATTTCTTGATGATATAAAATGTCGGTTTCAACCCTTGTTCCAAAAATCATGTACAGGTTTTTGTAAGGAACATTATTGCGATGAATATGTTTCAACATGCTGCGAAAAGGTGCAATACCAGTGCCTGTGCAGATGAAACACAAATCTTCAATCGTTTCAGGAATGGTAAATTTGCCTAGCGGTCCTCTCATTGGCACATCCATACCTTCTTTTATTTCGTTGAACAAATAAGTGGTGCCAGCTCCTTTTTCTGCCAACACAATTACCAATTCTAATTTATTGGTGCCATTGGGTTCGGATGCAATGGAATAACTACGCCAGCGCAAATTCTTTTTTTCGTGAATCGGCAAATCCATGGTTACAAACTGACCAGGGATAAAATCGAATTTATCTACTTCTGGATATTCGATGTAAAACCTACGTGTGTTGTGGGTTTCCTGTTCTATTTTATAAAACACACCTTTTTTCCAAGTTAAATCTACTGCCATGATGTTATTGTTTATAAAAGATTTTAGCGATTAAAAATGAGACGCAAAATAGGGAATTTTTTGTGCCACGAAAAAGTTTTTGCCAACAAGTTTTGTAAATTTTTTTTGTAAAAGAAAATTTTGTGGCAAGAAAAAAGCCGCTCTTAAAGCGGCTTTCAGGGTTAATATTTTTTAACGTACTCGTTGTTTAAAAATTGTTTTTTCACTTCTTTTAAATCGTGCGCAATGGAAGAGTCGAACAGTTTATCTTCATACTCCAACACAAATCCGCCAATCAAACTTTCCTTTATAGCGGTGGTTAGTTCGATATTTTTTAATGAAGTAGTTTGCTCGATATTTTTTTTGATTTGCTGAATCGTAGTATTATCAAGGCTTACAGCACTTGTTAGTTTTACAGTAGTAATTCCTTTTAAGCGATTGTATTGATGAATCACTTCGCCCATGATATCGTTCAAAAAACTTTCTCTGCCTTTTACAATAATCAGTCGAAAAAATGATTGGGTTAAATCGCACACTTTGTTTTTAAAAATGGCTTCAAACACACTTATTTTTTTTTCCGAAGCAATAATCGGGCTGCGCATAAACACAACAAAATCGCGGTCTGTAGCCACAGCATTAAAATATTGTGCATCAGCAAAAACAACCTCTAATTGTTTTTTTTCGATGGCCAAATCAATCAATGATTTTGCATATCGCCCAGCTAATTTTAGGTTTGCCATTTCTTAATTCAATTTTATTTCACCCACCAATTGGTTTACATAATTCATTTGTTCGCCGTCTTTTTTCAATTCTTTGCGAATCATTTTTTCAGCCACATCAGTTGCTAATGTGCCAATTTGATTTTTGATTTCTACCATCACAGCGTTCTTTTGATTTTCAATATCGCGTTTGGCCTCGGCTAAAATTTTTGCTGCTTCGGCTTTTGCTTTTTCAGAAGCTTCGCCTACAATTTTATCGTAAGTATCTCGGGCTTCTTTCAAAATTTTTGCTTTCTCTTCTTTTGCTTCGTTTAAGATGCGTTGATTATCTGCTGTTAACAAAGCCATTTCGGCTTTCGCTTTTTCAGCACTTTGTAATGCAGTAGCAATGCCTTCTTCGCGTTCTTTCAACATGTCTAAAATGGGCTTCCAGGCAAATTTTTTCAAAATAAATAACAACAACAGAAACAAAACTGTTGTCCAAAACATTAAGCCCAACTCTGGTTTAAGTAATTCCATTTTTTATCGTTTGATTTTTGAAAATTTAATTGTTAAAAAAGATGCTGCAACCAACCGTTGCAGCATCTTTTCATGTTTTTGCTTGATTGATTATGATTTGAAAATAACCAACAAACAAGCTACCACAGCGAAAAGGGCAACACCCTCAATTAACGCCGCAGCAAGAATCATGTTTGCACGAATGTCGCCCAAAGCTTCTGGTTGACGAGCGATTGATTCAACAGCCGAACCGCCAATTCTACCGATACCGATACCGGCTCCGATAGCTGCTAATCCAGCGCCAATGCCTGCTCCCAAATAACCCATTGCTAATCCTGATGCGTCTAATAAAACTGATAATTCCATTTTGATTTGTTTTTTGTTTTATGTTAATGAAAAAAAATCCGTGATTAATGATGTGGTTCTTCAATTGCTTGACCAATGAAAACACTGGTTAGCAACGTGAACACATAAGCTTGTAATAAGGCTACTAACAACTCCATACAATCCATAAATAATCCAAAACCCACACTTAAAATACTGGAGCCAAAACCTGCTGCTGGGCTCATTTGTCCGAAAATAAAAATCAAACTAACGATACTTAAAATAATGATGTGACCTGCTGCAATGTTGGCAAACAATCGAATCAACAAGGCAAATGGTTTGGTGAAAACGCCCAACAATTCTACAAAAGTTAAAATGGGCAACAGCGCAATGGGCACACCTGGCATGGCAAAAATATGATGCCAATAATTTTTATTACCACTTAAATTTACAATCACAAAAGTGAACAATGCCAAAGTAACCGTTACTGCTGTGTTTCCCATCACATTGGCTGAACCAGGAATTAAGCCCAACAAATTATTTATCCAAATAAAAAAGAAAACGCTTAATAAAAAAGGAGTGTATTTGGCAGCTTTGTGTCCTAATGCGGCTTTGGCAATATCATCGCGAACAAAGAGTACAAAAGGCTCTAAAGCATTTTGAAAACCTGTTGGTGCTTGATTTTTATTGGTCGAATATTTTTTAGCAATTTGCGTAAAAATTAAAATCAACAACAACACACTTAACATCATGCAAGCTACATTTTTAGTAATGGAAAAATCGAGGAATGATGCGCCATCCGGGCGGCTGATTTTTCCATGTTCGTTCATCAAATAACCATTGGGCAACATTTTTCCATCTATTATTTTTCCTTCGCCATCGGCATAAGAATTATCAATGCCTTCGTGATTAAATTTGCTACTCATAAAAAACTCGAATCCATTTGGTCCTTTTAAAATACAAGGCAACGGAAGCGAAGCATGAAAATCGCCGAGCGAAAAGAAATGCCATTCGTGGCTATCACCAATGTGATTTAATATTACATCGCCGGGTTTAAATGTTTTTTCTTCGGTTGGTTTTGCCTCATTACCAGTTTTGGTGCTGTCTATAACCGTTTGTGCTATTTCTTGTGCAAACAAAAAATTAGCAGAAAATAAAAACGAAATGATGAAGAAAAAATGTTTGAAATGTTTTTGCACAGCAAAAGCTCTTTTTTTTGAGCCGCAAATGTACGAATTGAAAACTGAATTAGAAAAGATTATTTTGATTTTTTAGCTTTAAAATAAATCGGCAGTGAGTGTGATGCGATGTACCGTGCCTAATATTTTTTTCGATTGAAAGCCATAATCCATGCGGATTCCACCAAATTTTCGTTTTACTAAAATGCCAAAACCAAAGCTGGGCATATAATTTTCATCGGTACCAATTTGATAGCCCGTTCTGCCATAAAACAATTGATGCCAAATATATTCAGCTCCGAAATTCAGCGATTCATTATTATCAGTTGGATGATTTAATTGCATAGCCAATGTGAGCATTTGATATTTTTGTTTCACCACATCAGTTGCAACGCCTAATCGAAAAATAGCAGGCACATTTATTTTTTCAAAATTATTGTAAGTGATATCGCCACCAAACATAGTCTGACCAATGCTTCCTGAAGGATGAACGGGTGAACCAAAATTGCTGATGCCCACCGCAAATCGTGTATTTCCTTTTCCGATATCATATTGAAATCCAAAATCAATCACCGCATCGTTAGTATAAACGGTGGCAATTTCTTCGCGAATAAATTTTGCTGTAACACCAAAACTAAAATTATCGGTTAGTGTTTTTGCCAGTGTTAATCCTGCCGCAAAATCAGTAAATGTAAATTGTTGACCATTGCCAGTCGGCGCAAACTCAGTGTTTACATTCATGTAGCCCGTGCTTAAATATTGCAATTGCGCAGCCATAAAAACTGATGGACGAATTTTTTTTGCAATCACAACGTGCTGCATTTTTAAATTGCTGTAATAAACCGTTTGCCCAGCTTGAACATGAATATTTGAGCTATCTAATTTTGTGATGCCTGCTGGATTCCAATACACAGCACTTAAATCATTAGCAACAGCTGTAAAAGCTTCGCCCATACCCACCGAACGGGCATCGGGAGCGATTTTTAAAAACTGAAAACCTGTGGTGCCAGTTCTACTATCGCCATATTTTGGGAAAATTTGCGCTGATGTTTTTTGAAGAAAAAATCCGCAAATTAAAAGTGTGCAAATAAATTTTTTGTGCATTGCGGCTGCAAGATAAACGGATTTTATTTTTTAAAAATAGAAAAACCAGATTAAAAAATGATTAAAAGAAATTGAACTCTTGCCTCACTAAAAACCGTAATTAACTATTTTTCCAACGCCATTTTAAAGCCAACGCCATGTATATTCACTATTTGCAGGCGTTCATCTTCTCTTAAATATTTGCGCAAGCGGCTGATAAATACATCCATACTTCTGCCAATAAAATAATCATCATCGCCCCAAACGCGTTTTAAAATATCTTCTCGGGTTACTACTTCATCAACATGATGGCAAAAGATTTGCAAAATATCAGCTTCTTTTGCTGTTAAATTCATAGGCGTTTCGTTCATGAATTTTAGTGTGAGATTTTTATGGTCGAATTTATATTTGCCAATGGTGTAATTGTTTTTCAATTCTTCAAACACTTCTTCGGGCTTGGTACGCTTCAACATAGCTTGCACACGAAGTTTGAATTCTTCGGTGTTGAATGGTTTGGTAATAAAATCATCGCCGCCACTTTTAAAACCTTTAATCACATCTTCCTTCATATTTTTTGCTGTTAAAAAAATGATGGGCGTTTTTTTATCACTTTTGCGGATGTCTTCGGCTAGAGTAAAACCATCTTTTCGAGGCATCATTACATCTAATATACACAAATCAAAAGTGCCATTAACAAAGGCTTTCAAGGCAGCATTGCCATCTTTTGCCCACTCCACTTTAAAGCCTTCGCCTTGTAATAAATCTTTGATGACAAAGCCTAAATTTTGGTCGTCTTCTGCTAAAAGAATTTTGTTTTTCATGCTTGCTTAAATTTATTTTTAGTAATTAATTTATTCTTTTTCAATGGGCAGTGTAATAAAAAATGTAGTGCCTTTGCCTGCTTCGCTTTTCAATCGCACTGTGCCTTTGTGGGCTTCGGTCATTATTTTCACATAGTTTAATCCCAATCCAAATCCTTTTACATCGTGCACATTGCCTGTGGGCACTCGATAAAATTTATCGAAAATAAAAGGCTGCGATTCCACAGGAATTCCAATGCCATTATCGCTTACTGCAATTTCGATGCCTCGTTTTACATTTTGTGTGCTGATGGTAATAACGGGTTCATCATCACAATATTTTATCGCATTATCTAACAAATTGTAAATGATGTTTTGCATGTGCAATTTATAAAGCTGCACAATGCTTTCAGCAGCATCGAGGTGCAAATTTATTTTGCCGCCTTTGTTGTAAATCATCAGTTTTAATTTTTCAACAGCGTCTTTTATCAACAAATCAATATCATAAGGCTCGGTGTTTATTTTTATTTTTTCCTTGTTCAATTTTGCCATTTGCAACACCCTTTCCACCTGATTTTTTAATCGGTTGGCTTCGTCTTGAATGATGGTGGCGTAGCTCATCAATCTTTCAGGATTGTTCACAATGTTGGGTTGCAACAACACATCGGTTGAAATAGAAATGGTAGAAAGCGGTGTTTTAAATTCATGCGTCATGTTGTTAATGAAATCGGTTTGTATTTCGCTCAACCTTCGTTGTTTTAAAATCACAAAAATGGCGTAGCTAAAAAAGGCAACCACCAACACCAACACGATTGTACTAAAAACCCAAATGCCCATTTGCTGATACAAGAAAGTTTTTTTAGTAGGAAAGCGCACTAAAAAATAATACTCGTCTTTATTTAATCGTGGAAAAACCGTGCTCATAGCTTTCTTGGGGGTGATGGTTTGTTGAAAGGCAGCTTTCAGTTCATCAAAGTTTACATAGTTGCCATAAATTACATTGTTGGTATTGCAATCGTAAATGCCATATTCAAAATCCATATCTAAATGGTGCATTTCAAATTGGCGTTTGAGCAGGGCTTCTAAAATGTTGGGGTATATTTTTTCGTTGATAGTTACCACATACATATTGTCGGGCAACTGTTTGATGGGTTCTACAATTTGGGTAGTATCGCCGCCAAAGGTCATCACTTGGTTTACCACTTTCATCAAAGCCATTTGCACATTGTTGTTAAACTCACGTTCTTTTAAATCGAGTGCATTTTTTACCCAATAAATTTGAATAGCCAACAGCCCTATCAAAGCTGCTGTACCAAACATCACTACCAAGCGAATTGTACGGCTTTTCATCAGCCGCTAAATTAGTGGAGGAATAATTTATGAACTGATTTATTTTTTCAAATCAATTGTAAATGCTGGTGAAGAAAATGTTAAATAGCTATTATGCTTTATTCTTTCACAAACTTTATGCTGTGCTGCATGCCCTTATCATCCGTAGCTTTCAGCAAATAGATTTGTGGTGCAAGCTGCGAAACATCAAGAGTGATGGAATGATTTGTTGAGTTGTTGATTTGTTGATGAATAACCATTTGACCAAGCACATTGCGCACTTCAATTGTTTTTATTGAAAACTGTTGACTGATGATTGTTAACTGATTACTTGCTGGGTTTG
>CAIQHW010000140.1 GCA_903871715.1 uncultured bacterium | reverse complement strand
GGTTTTAAATTGTTTGATAACCATGGTCCGTTTACGTTTGAATATCCTGTGTATGCAACCGTAACTGCCGATACAAATTTTATGGGCAGCAAGCCCGAAAACCCTTGGTGGGTAAACATTTCCATTCCATCATTGAATGCAAAAATTCATTTGAGTTATAAAACAATTAACCAAAATCCTAAAACATTTTATCAATTGTTGGAAGACACTTATCAGCTCTCTTTCAAGCATTCGGTAAAAGCCGCAGCCATTGATAGAAGCAGCTTTCACCCATCAAATGGAGTGGCTGGGCAAATGTTTTTGGTAAGAGGAAATGCAGCAAGTTCTAATCAATTTTACATCACTGATAGTGTGAATAATTTTGTTAGAGGGGCTTTATATTTTTATGCCGAACCCAATGAAGATTCACTGGCACCAGCCACCAGATTTGTGCTTAAAGACATTGAACATTTAATAACAACATTTCGCTGGAACAATACTTTTCACAATATCTAACTTTTAAATTCTGTTCATCGAAATATATTTTTAGATTTGCCTAAATTTTACAATCACTCTATTTTGAAATTCATTTTGACTACTTCATTTTTGCTGTTTTTATCCGCTTCTATTTTTGCCAATCAAAATGATTCAACAACTGCAAACGTATTACCACAGCGGTTTTCATTTCATGCACAAACTACAGTTATCACACAATACAAACCAAAATTCGCTGCGCAATACAGCGGTGCAAATAGTTTGCAAACCAATGAAGAAACACAAACTTCCATCACCTCATCTTTATTTGCAACAACACGATTATGGAAAAATGCCAACTTTATTTTCAACCCTGAAATTGCAGGTGGAAGCGGCTTGAGCAGCGCATTGGGTGTGGCTTCATCCACCAATGGCGAAACATTTAGAATTGGCAGTGCCGACCCAAAATTGTATGTGGCTCGATTAGCATTTAGGCAATTATTTTCTTTGGACAAAAAATACAACAAACAAATAAGCAGCCCGAATCAATTAGCTGGCGAAGTGCCTAAAAAATATATTTCTATCACCATCGGTAAAATAAGTTTGTGCGATTATTTTGATGTAAATTCTTTTAGCCACGACCCTCGGAAACAGTTTACCAGTTGGGGTTTGATGAACAATGGTGCATTTGATTATGCGGCAAACACACGTGGCTACACACCCAGTTTTATAGTGGAAAGAGTGAGCGAAAAAGACGAATGGCGATATGCTTTTTCGATGGTGCCTGTTGTGGCAAATGGTGGTGAAATGAATTCGCAGATTGCAAAAGCGAATGCGCAAACTATTGAATTTGCTCATCATTTTCAATGGAAACAAAAAAGTGGTGCAATAAGGTTGATGTCGTTTTTAACCAATACCGACATGGGAAATTACAATCAAATTGTGCAACAATCGCCAATAAATCCCGACATCACTTTGAATAGAATGTATTGCAGAACTAAATATGGATTTTTCTTAAATGCAGAACAGTGGCTAACTTCGAGCGTTGGTATTTTTTTACGAGCTGGTTGGAATGATGGACAAAATGAAACTTGGCACTTCACCGAAATAGACCAATCATTCAGTGCAGGAGTATCAGGCAATGGAAAAAAATGGAAACGTAATGACGACACTTGGGGGGCAGCCATAGCCATTTCGGGCATTTCAAAAGCACATCAAAATTATTTAAAAGCAGGCGGAAAAGGATTTATGTTGGGCGATGGAAATTTGAGTTATGGTTTAGAAAATGTCCTCGAAACTTATTATTCTTGTTCGCTCATGAGCAATTATTTATTCCTAAGTGTATTTTATCAGTTGGTTGTAAACCCAGGCTACAACACAGTTCGTGGACCAGTAAATGTCTTTTCTGTTCGATTTCATTATGAGTTGTAAATCATTTTGCAAAATAAAATCACTATCATTTTTTATTTTGCAAAATGAATTTTAAGAAAATTACCGCCGCCGACATCCAATTTTTTACTATAATTTTATCGCCACAATTTGTTTTGCATCACCCCGAAACATTGATGGAATTTGGCAGCGATGAAACCGAAAACTTAAATTTTCCACCCGAAATTGTTTTGTTGCCAAGAACCGGAATTGAGATTAGCAGCATCTTAAAATATTGCAACGAAAATAAAATTCCTGTTACGCCTCGTGGCGCAGGCACAGGCTTGAGCGGCGGTGCATTGCCCGTGTATGGCGGTGTTTGCATCAGCATGAAACGATTTAATTCCATCTTAAAAATTGATGAAGAAAATTTGCAAGCCATTGTTGAACCTGGTGTGATTACCGAAGAATTGCAAAATGCTGTGAAAACAAAAAATCTTTTTTATCCACCCGATCCAGCCAGCAAAGGCAGTTGTTTTATTGGAGGCAATATTGCCGAAAACAGCGGCGGACCAAAAGCCGTGAAATATGGTGTGGTAAAGGATTACGTGCTAAATTTAGAATTGGTTTTGCCTACTGGCGAAATTATTTGGACAGGTGCCAATGTGCTGAAAAACGCCACAGGATTCAATCTCACACAACTGATTGTTGGCAGCGAAGGACTGCTGGGCATTGTAACAAAAATTGTGTTGAAATTAATTCCTCATCCAACGCATACATTGCTGTTATTAGCTCCGTTTTCATCTGCGGAAAAAGCTTGCGAAGCGGTTGCCAAAATCTTTCAAATAGGTATCACACCAAGTGCTTTGGAGTTTATGGAACGTGATGCGATTGATTGGACTTTAAAATTTCATCCCGAAATAAATTTGCCAATCTTAGAAAATATTCAAGCACATTTGTTGATTGAAGTAGATGGATTTCATCCTGAATTATTGATGAAAGAATGCGAAAGTATATCGGAAGTGTTGACCAGCATGGGTTGCGAAGAAATTTTATTTGCCGAAAGTGAGCAGCAAAAAATCGATTTGTGGCGATTGCGCCGTAGTGTTGCCGAAGCTGTAAAATCAAATTCTATTTACAAAGAAGAAGATACCGTAGTACCAAGAGCCTCATTGCCACAGCTTTTGCAGGCGGTTAAAAAAATCGGAAACGTTTATGGTTTCAAAAGTGTTTGCTATGGTCATGCCGGAGATGGCAATTTACATGTGAATATTATTAAAGGAAATTTGAGCGATGAAAAATGGAACATCAAATTGCCCAAAGCTATTCGCGAAATTTTCATCGAAGTGAAAAATTTAGGCGGCACCATCAGCGGCGAACACGGCATTGGCTGGGTGCAGAAAAGTTATATGGATATTGTGTTTAGCGACACTCAACTCAATTTGATGCGTAAAATAAAATCGACTTTCGACCCCAATGGCATCATGAATCCCGGAAAAGTTTTTTAATTTTTTTGGGCGGCAAACGGGCTTTTCGTTTCCATCTTTTTGCTTTTTATTTTTTCGTTCAAAATATTTTTGAAAATAAAAATCAAAAAGGATGTCCACTTCAATCCCTGCCGCAAAGACACTTTCAGAGCTTTACATAAATATTTTTGGAAAAATAAAAAATCAATTTTTCCAAAATCGCAGCAACAAAGTTTCACTTAATAAAAATAGTAAAGCCGCCAGCAAACAGAATTTCCACAACACAATGCCTTCATTTATTTCGCCCACCATGGCTGTTAAATTTTTGTGTGCAGCATCTACAACATCAATATTTACTTTGACTAATTGCTCTGTTAAATCGCTCGTTTTATAGAAATCAAAATTCGATTCGTTTCGGTTGTAATTGAATGCTAATGAAGGTTTCAAAGAGTCGCTCACACCAATCAATTCAAAAATACCAGCTTGCGAAATTTCATTTCGAATGTGCAAAAACAAACTGTTTTCCACATTCATTTGCTCGGGAATAAATTCTTGAAAACTACTTTTCAATCTGTAAGTGGGTTCTGTCTTTTTATCGTTGGTTACAATTTCGATGTGATTATTTTTGCCAATCGTGTAGCTTAAACTATTTAAATGAATACCACTGTAAGCCATTTTCAACAGCATCGGAACAAAAATTGCTTTCATAGGCAAATCGCTGAAATCCTTATTCAGCGGAACTCCACACACATACACATTTCCCTTTTCGCTTTTAAATTCGCTCATCAATCGGCTACCATCTTTCATGATTAGCAATGGTTCTTCGACATTTAAAAGTGAAGAAGTGAATGGAAAATATTTTTTCAGTTTTGGTAATTCCATGTTATCAGAAACTTTTAAAAATACATCTTTAAACACCGCCGATTGGTGATTTATTTCCACCACATTTTGTTCTTTATTTTGCAATGCAGAAAAATTTGCGGCGTGTACAATGGTGGTGAAAGCATTGTACGAAGCCATGTCTGGTATTTCATTCGGAAATAAAATTAAGCTACCACCAGCATTTACAAACTTTTGCAACTCACTTGCCAAACCGCTGCTGATGTTTTGCAAACTATTTAAAATGATGCATTGTTGGTTTTTAAAATTGTTAAAATCTAATTGCGAAGCCGATTGATTTTGAAAATTAATTTGCGCATCGTTGGCAAAAAGTGCATTTAAAAAAACGTTTTCTTTTTCGCCATTTATGCACGCCACATTTATTTTGTTGAGCACCTGAAAACAGAAAAAATAATTATCGTCGAATGTAATTGGATTGTCGTTAATATTTAACACACACTTGTTCCAGCCTGCATTTGCAATGGTTATGGGAATGGTATCTACTTTGCTTTCATGTTCATCAATACTTACATCACCCAAAAATTTCAGTTGATTATTGATGGTTAAACTTAAGCGATTATTTTGCGCATTTTCGCTGCCATAATTTGAAATTTTTACCAACAATTTTACTTGTTGATTGATGGTTTGCACAGGTACATTGAACCAACAAGTGTCAATACTCAAATTAGATTGCGCATCGCCTGAAAGCACAATGGCCGTGGCTTTGAAAGCTGTATCGTTTTTCAAAGCAGCTAAATTTAATTGTAATTTTTGAAAATCAGAAATTAAATAAACAGCTGCATGGCGGCTTGCAGCAAGGCTTAAAGCTTGTTTTTGCTTCGCTAAAATTTCATTTAAAAATGGCGATGCTGGTGCAATTTTAATATCATCAATTAATTTCAATGCTTCTTCTTTGCTCACAAAACGCTGTTGGCTGCCATTCATTTCGTTGGTGATGATTTGAAATTGTGCATCGTTGGCATAGCCCAGAATTAGCTCTGTAGCTTTGTGTTTGGCTATTTCAAAAAGTGGGACACCTTTTTTGGTAGCACCCATGCTAAAAGAATTATCTACATAAATACTTGCCTGTTGCTTGCCTTTGTTAAGATTGGTGAAACTATTTTTGATGAACGGCTGCGCAAATGCAAACACAGCAAACAAAATTGCCAATATCCTACAAGTCATCACCAGCAAGTGTCGCAGCCGATTTCGATT
>CAIQHW010000139.1 GCA_903871715.1 uncultured bacterium | reverse complement strand
GTACTTCCAATAAAAAAGAGTCAGGAAAGAAAGCGCTACCAAAGGGAAGGGATTTTCATTGATGGACTGAAATTTTTCCGTTTTTTCCTTCCTTCTTTTGAAATAATCGCAAGAAGCGAAACGACGTATAATGGTGAGCGAATTTTGAGAAATTAAATATTGATTAAAACGAGATATAGGTTCGGTTTTTAATTTTTAGATTCTTTGTCCCACAAGTAAAACTGCTTTCGTATATTTGCAACGTTAAAATTCAGTATATGTCAGATAATTCTCGCATTTCTACTTCGAAAGCACCAAAACCTGTTGGTTTGTATCCGCACGCGCGCCGTGTTGGGAATTTACTTTTTTTATCAGGAGTTGGTCCGCGAACTGCGGGTTCTGATGCAACAGATTCTGAAGTTCCAGGGTTGAAATTAGACAAGAACGGTAATTTTATAGAATTTGATTTCGAAGCACAATGCAGAAGCGTTTTCGACAATGTTCGCGTGATTTTGGAAGAATCGGGTTCAAGCTGGGAGAATTTGGTTGATGTGACGGTTTTTTTGGTGAACATGAAAAGAGATTTCCATACCTACAACAGATTATATGCTGAATATTTCAAAGACAACTTGCCTTGTAGAACAACCTGCGAAATCAATTCTTTGCCAACGCCTATTGCCATTGAATTAAAATGTATAGCAACAATTGATTAAATTATGATCGGATTTATTATTCGCTGTTTTGTAGCAGCAGCTTCTTTATTTTTAAACGTTTATGCCTTCGCTTCAGGTCACTGGGGTTGGGGAATTGTAATGATTTTTGTTTCTGCAATCATCATTTTGAGTTTTTTCAGAAATGAAAATATGATTTTAGCATTAAATCAAATGCGTGTAGGAAATCACGAAAAAGCAGCCAAACATTTGAACCGCATTTCAAGACCAGATTTGATGCCGAAAAAACAACACGCTTATGTGATTTATTTGCAAGCGATGTTGAACACACAAGCTTATGGTTTTGCAAAAAGTGAACAAATGTTGCGTAAAGCATTGGCTTTGGGCTTGAGAACAGCGCAAGACAAGGCAGTTGCAAAAATGCATTTGGCAGGAATTTGTGCGCAAACAGGACGTAAAACTGAAGCCGCAACGTTACTTTCAGAAGCTAAAAAATTAGACAACAATGGGGTGATGAGAGATCAAATCAACACCATGCAAAAACAAATGACGCAAGTGGTTTCTAAAAATCAAATGCGCATGGCTCAAATGTCTAAAGGTCGTCAAAAAACGCCTAGAGCGAGATAATTTTGGATTTCGAAAGACAATATTCTTCCCACTGGGAATCGTATGAATTGCTAGATGCTGGCGGCGGAAAAAAGTTAGAACGTTTTGGCGATGTGGTAACCATTCGTCCAGAATTACAAGCTTATTTCAAATCAGAATGGCCATTTGAAGAATGGTACAATTTGGCGCATTGGGAATTTGTAGAACAATCCAATACCAAAGGTTCTTGGAAAAAACTCAAAGATTCGAGTGATAAATGGCAAATCCAATTCCATGATTTATCATTTTGTTTGGAATTAACGAAGTTCAAGCACGTTGGTATTTTTCCAGAGCAAGTTTCCAATTGGGAATATATCCTTGGAAATTTAAAAACAAATCAAAAATTCTTAAATCTATTTGCATACACTGGTGCTGCATCTTTGGTTGCAAAATCAACTGGCGCAACTGTTCTTCATGTCGATTCAGTGAAACAATTAATCTCTTGGGCGAACGAAAATCAAGAGGCGAGCAATTTATCTGCCATAAAATGGGTGCTTGAAGACGCTTTGAAATTTGCACAAAGGGAAGTCAAGCGCGGAAATTTTTACGATGGAATCATCATGGATCCACCCGCGTTCGGTTTGGGTGCCAAAGGTGAAAAATGGATTTTGGAAGAAAAATTGCCTCATTTATTAGACGCAGCAAATCAATTGCTGAATAAAAATGGATTTTTGATAGTGAATACTTATTCACCGAAATTATCCGCCAAAGATTTAAGAAATGCAGCAGGAAGATATTTCGACCTAAATAAATTATCCGTCAACGAATTGTGGATGAAAACCAAAACCGGCAAAGATTTATTTTACGGCAATGTTTTGAAGGTTGTTAAGTGATGTTTGAAAATAGCCACGGATGCATGGATTTTAAGGTAGATTTTTAGACGTTTGGATTTATGGATTATTAGATTTATGGATTTTTTAAAATCCTTTAAAATACACGTTCGTCGACCAATGTAAAATCTAATAAACGAAAAACACCTAATGTAC
>CAIQHW010000138.1 GCA_903871715.1 uncultured bacterium | reverse complement strand
TTTTCAATCACATCACCACCCACGTTGATGTTGCTTTTTGAAACAGCATTATACACATCCAACGATGTAAGATTGTATTTGGCAAGCATTTGCGGATTCACAGCTATCTCATAAGATTTTTCTTCTCCACCAAAACTGTTCACATCTGCCACACCTTGAATCCGTTTGAATTCTTTATCCAAAGTCCATTCTTGAATGGTTGTTAAATCATGAATGGAAGCTGTTTTGCTTTTTAAAGTATAACGAAAAACTTCGCCTGTAGGTCCGTAAGGTGGCTCTACTTCTGGTCTTACGCCATCTGGCAAATCAGCATTTACAATTCGACTCATCACTTGTTGTCGAGCAAATGCATCTTCCGTAACATCGTCGTCAAAAATTATTCGGATGTAGGAAAGTCCGAAAGAGCTTGTTGTACGCAGGTTTGCTTTTTTCTGAACCGTATTTAAAACTGTTTCTAATGGAATGGTTACAAACTTTTCCATCTCTTCGGCACTACGACCAGGCCATTGCGTGATGATGATAATTTGCGTATTGGTTACATCTGGAAATGTTTCAATGGGCGTATTCAAATAGCTCACAACACCAATGACTGCAAGGATTCCAGTCATAAAGAAAACAAAATAGCGATGGCGTAATGAGAAATGAATGATAGCTTTTATAAACTTATTCATAAGTTGTTGTTCGTTAATTTAATTTTGAAAATGTCATTTTTGATGACCATTCTAATTTTGTGTTAGTTGATTGTAAACCAACAATTGACCAGCCGACAATAATTTTTCTCCCTTCTGAATGCCGCTACGGACATAGGTTTTGCCTTCCACATCTTTGATGATATCAATTTTTGAAACATCCAAATCGCAATTGCCATTATATTTAACAATAAAGTATTTACCAAATTCAAAAATCACTGCAGCACTTGGGATTACAGTTGCTTCTAACTTTTCTTTGTTTGTTACAATCACTTGCGCAAACATATCTGGCTTCAAAAGCAAGCCATCATTCGGTATGCGAACACGAACTTTCATTACTTTATTATCCGGATCCAACACTTCACTCACCTTTTCAATTTTGCCTTTAAACACTTTGTCTTTATAAGCTAAAGTAGTGATGCTGGCTTCATAGCCTTCTTTTACTTTTTCAATATCACTTTCAAAAACATTAGCCATCACCCACACATCTTTCAAATCAGAAATGGTAAATAAATTATCGCCAGCATCAGTTCTTAAAGTCATACCTGTTGAGATTTTTTTCTCCACCACATAACCATTGATAGGAGCCTTAATCACATAATCGCTGCCAGTTCCGTTGCTGCCATAAATCGAACCCACACTTTGATTTTTGGTGTAAGCTGATACCGCTTTTTCATAATTTTGTTTAGCTTCTAGATATTCTTTTTCGCTGTTGATACCGCTTTTGTAAAGCTGTTCAGCTTGTTCCATTGTTTTTTTTGAAATCTCCACATCAGCTTTTGAAGAAGCTAAATCGCTGTTTGTTCCAGCAATTTCAACACTTTTCATCACGGCTAAAATTTGCCCAGCATGCACATAATCGCCCAATCCCACTTTCACATCCAGCACTTGTCCGCTGGCGTAAGGAAAAATTTTCACCACTTTATCTTGGTTGTAAGTGATTTGCCCAGTGAGCGTTAGTTCATCCTTAATATTTTCCGAAGTGGCTTCGCTGATTTGCACTAAATGCTGCATGCTATCACTCAAACAATATTTGCCATTATCGCTGTTTGTTGTTTCTGTTTTTTTAGATTGGCAAGCTTGCAAAAAAGTTGTCACTGCCATCATTAACACTACATTTTTTAAAATTTTCATTGTTCTGTTTTGTTTAAAAATTATTAATTAATAATTAGTAATTACTAATTTGGAATCACATTTTTCCCCACCGAAAAATTCACTTCTTCAATGGCATTATGCGTATCGTTTATCAACTGCAAAGCCTTTAGTTTAGTGTCTTTATAAGTGTCGAAGAAATCCATCAACTCCAATAAACTTAAATTTCTTTGGCGATAATTCAACAACATATTATTCAACATCTCGTCATACTTTTTACCCAAATTTTCACTCACGTTTTCATTCAAAGTCGCCGAGCTTTTTAATTTCTGAACAGCCGATGTAACATCAGTTGCCACATTTTTTTCCAACTGCATTTGTTGCTCTTGCGATTGCGATAAAAAACTTTTTGCAGCCTTCACATTTTTGCGGTTGGTGTTCAAAATCGGCAATGGCATTGAGATGGCAAGCCCCCAATAATCGGTGATGTAATTACTATTGTGGTCAAATTCGGGTCCTAAAGTTAAATCGGGTACTTCGCCAGCACGTTGCAAATCAACATTATGTTGTTGTTGTTGAGTTTGCATTTGTTGAATTTTAAAATCGCTTCGGTTGTCTTTTGCAATCAAAAACAAACTGCCAGCATCCAGTTTTTCAACTGCGGCTGATGAAATAGAATCGCTTACCATCGGTATTACATAAGCGTTTTCGGGCAACATTAATAATTGACGCAATTCTGCTTCTACATCAATCAGCTGTTTTTGATTTTGCAATCGGTCGTTTTTGGTACTAAATAAATCAGCTTGAACTCTCAACAAATCCTTTGTTGCTGCGTTGCCCACCTTCACTTGTTCGCCAATGGCGTTGGCTAATTTTTCCAACTCGGTAGTTTCATCAGCAAATAATTTATCCGCTTCAATAAAATTTTTAGCGTTGAATAAATCTGAATGCAACGTCAGTTGCAAATTTCGCAACAAATCATCCAGTTGCAATTTGGCAATTTCATAATTGTCTTTTGCAATGGCAACCGCTGCTTTGCGCTTTCCGCCCAACTTAATTAATTGTTGCACTTGCACATAAGTTTGCCCAGTGCTGGTGTTGTCGAAATATTTTTTGGTGTATTGATTGTAGATATTTTCATCAATATTTAAAGTTGGGTTATCCCATTTTTTTGCTTGGCTCACCAAAGCCGAATAGGCATCAATATTGTATTTAGCAGCCAAAATGGATAAATTTTTATCCATGAATATTTTTTCAGCTTGCAGCAAATTCAAGCGCAGTGTATCGTTGGCAGCTTGCGCCGAAGCAGAAACTGCAGCGATGATTAGGATGAAACTAAAGAAACTTTTCAAATACTTCAACATATTTGGGTACAATTTTTTATAAAATTAAGTGAACAATTTCGGAAAATACTCGAAATAAAAATCAAATTAAAAACACCATCAACTTTGATGGGCTGTGCATTTGGGGAGAAATTTGGTAGCTGAATAATGTAGGATGAAAAATCGTTGGAGCAATATTTTGAAAACTATTTTCTTGAAAATTTTGATAAAATGCAACTTCAAAATTTTCGTATGTTTCGTGATTTTCATTATCCGAAATATCATCATCCACATCGCAAATTACGTTGCTAAAAAAATTGGTTGAAGATGAATTT
>CAIQHW010000137.1 GCA_903871715.1 uncultured bacterium | reverse complement strand
AGAAGTGACACACATGCTTCCACGATCATATCCCTGTCATTTATAAAACGATCTGCCGCATCCAAATCTTTAAAATGCTCACGTATTGGTTTAGGACATTCAAAACCAAACCATTCACCTGATCCAGAAATTAATTTTGCAACACAAAAAAGAAAACGTGGATGAAAATAAATCAGCCGAGCAAATGATGATGTTGATGGAAACACTTACGGCAAAAGGGTTTGAGCATTATGAAATTAGCAACTTTGCCAAGTCCAATTGTTATGGCATGCACAACACTAATTATTGGTTGGGTGAAAAATATTTAGGCATAGGTCCATCGGCTCATTCATTTAATGGAAAATTTCGGCAGGCGAATGTGAGCAACAACCAACAATACATGGCTGCCATAAAAAACAACGAGCTAATTTTTGAAAAGGAAAAGCTTACACCAAACCAATTGTTCAACGAATGGTTGATGACAGGCTTGCGAACCCAATGGGGCTGCGACTTGCAACAAGGCAGAAATAAATTTGAATCGAAATGGATTGATGAAATGTTGGAAGAAGCGCAAGATTATTTTGCTAAAAAAAAATTATTGCTCACCGAAAATAAATTGAAGATTACTTCCGAAGGCAAATTAATCGCTGATAAAATCATGAGCGATTTGATGAGAGTTGTTTAAATTAAAAAAGAGAAACAGAACAAATTTCCATTTCTCTTTTCAGTTCGGTGCAAGAAAAAATTATTCCTTTTCGGCTGCTTTTTTCGCAGCTTTTTTTGGCGCTGCTTTCTTCGCAACTTTTGCAGCAGTGGCAGCTTTAGGCGTTTTATCCACTTTTACTTTTTGTGGTCGGCTGTTGCCAAATGAACCTGCTGAAATTTTTCCTTTTTTTGTTCTGCGATCTCCTCTACCCATGATGATTGTATTTTTATTGGTTAATGAAATTATTTTTTGCGGTTCAAAAGTAGTGTAACATTTTGATAAAATAAAAAAAGCAAGATTTCACAACCTTGCTTTTTTCGAGTGTGAATCAAAAATTATTTTTTGTTCACTTTGCCAGATAATTGTTTACCAGCTTTGAAACGAACCACGTTACGAGCAGCGATTTTAATCGGTTTGCCAGTTTGTGGGTTACGTCCATTACGAGCAGCACGTTTAGACACACTGTAAGTACCAAAACCTACTAACGTGATTTTGCCACCTTTTTTCAAAGTGTCTTCAGTGCTTTTCATGTAAGAGTTTAAAGCTGCTTCGGCTTGTGCTTTGCTGATTTTTGCATCGCCAGCCATTTTAGAAACTAGTTCTCCTTTGTTCATGGTAAATTGAATTTTGTTTTGGTTAATAAATAATTACGAAGACAAAAATAAGCATAAAATCAGCACTTACAAGCCTTCTAAAGTGCTGGAGTGTTGATAAACTGGGCATTTTTTGGCACACTATTTTTTTAGAACAATCTTTTTATTGAAAATTAATGTGTTTATAAATAAAAAAATAAAAAATCTAATTGTTTTAAATAATGGTGAGT
>CAIQHW010000136.1 GCA_903871715.1 uncultured bacterium | reverse complement strand
GTGAATCTTACATCAATATTGCAGTAAAATTATCACAAGGAAATTTTAAAGATGGCATTAATGGTTTCTGGAGTCCGATGATTTCATGGTGCATTGTTCCGTTTTTGCTGATTGGATTAAATAAAATTATTGCCGCTAAAATTGCAAGTCTTGTAATTGGCTTCGTGTGTTTATTTCCTACACGAAAGTTGATTGAAAAATTATTGAAAGATAATTTTTCAAAGTTTGTAGCCCTATTTTGTAGTACGATTGTTTTGCTGGTATTTTCTATCATCGAAATTGCAGCTGATGTATGTGTAGTGGCTTTTTTGCTGTTGTATTTTAATCAAATTTTCAAGAAGGAATTTTTTGTGACATGGAAAAATGCTGTGTTAATAGGCATTTTCGGTGCATTTGCTTATTTTTCAAAATACTATGCTTTTCCATTTTTCATTTTAAGTTTTGCTCTAATTGTTTTTTCGAGACATTTTTTCTCAAAAAAAAATTCTATTTCCCGAAAAATAAAATTCACTTTAATCAGCTATACTACGTTTTTTTTAGTGGCTTTACCATGGATTATTTTAATCAGTAAAAAATACGAAAGTGGTTTAATTTACTGTGCTTCGGGGAAATTAAATTTCACTCAAGCTTTGAATAATCAATGGAAAATATTAAATGATAATCAACAGTTTTTTCTATTTCCAGTTAATAAAACAGCAACAGATTTTACAGAAGATTGCTTCTATGTTTGTAGTAACAAACGGATAGGAATTTTTGATTCAAAGGAAACTTTGAAAAGTGAATTTGGCTTGATGAAAATTTCAATAGGTAATTATTGGAAGATCATTCATCACCAAAGTTTTTTTGCAATTTTTATTTTATTATTCGCACTGTTTTTCGTTTTTAGTTTTCGTGTGAACGATGAGCAAAAGCGAAAATTGATTTTATACTTATTGCTTCAAATCCTTTATCCATTAGGTTATTGGCTAATTGAAAGTGAAGAACGATTTTTTATTGTATTGAATTTGTTAAACATCATTTTTGGATGTTGGATAATGGTAGATGTTATTTTCCCACTAATAAAATACGAATTAGCAAAATGCTTTTTGGTTGTGATTTTCGTTTTTTCATTTGTGTATGCACCAACGGAAATGTTTATTAAATTTAAGGACAGGGAAAAATATATCTACGAAATAGCAATGCGTTTGAAAAATGAATTTCATTTGAAAGGAATTGTTTTAGGCGAAGGTGGAAAATATGGTGATACACAGTACGCCTGCTTTGTAGCCGATTTGCAAAATGTGATTATCAATCCTATTCATTGGAACGAAAGAGAAAAATTAAAAGATGAGCTACAGAAAAACAACATCAACTATTATTTTTATTGGCACTGGAAGCCAGACCAATCAGACACTTTGAGTTCGTTCTATAATTTTGAGGAAATCACAAAAGGCAAAATTTATGGCTTGCAAATTTTCAAAATCACTTCACCCTAAATTTTACAAATAATGATTTACAATTTTAATTCTGGTCCAACAATGTTATCGCCCGAAGTTTTACAGGAAGCTTCAGAAGCGGTTTTGCATTACAAAGCCAATCAAAGCATTCTTGAGATTTCGCATCGCAGCCATTTGTTTGAAGAAATTTTAGACGAAGCAAAGTTGTTGTTAAAAGAATTATGTGAATTGAATGATGACTTTGAAATCCTTTATTTAAATGGTGGCGCAAGTAATTTGTTTGCGATGATACCCATGAATTTTCTTGGAAAAGATAAATCAGCAGCATTTGTAAACACAGGTTATTGGAGTGAAAAAGCCATAGCAGCTACTCGAAATTTTGGTGAAGTAAAAATTATTGCATCTTCGGAAAATAAAAGCTACAACTATATACCAAGTTTCGCTACAAAAAAAATAGAAGCTGAATATTTACACATTACCACCAATAACACCATTGAAGGAACGCAATGGAAAAACTTTGAAGCAGTTGATATTCCTGTGTTTGCCGACATGAGCAGCGATATGTTGAGCAGAAAAATTAACTACAATCAATTCGATTTCATTTATGCC
>CAIQHW010000135.1 GCA_903871715.1 uncultured bacterium | reverse complement strand
CCGAGCAATAAATTTGGGGTCTTCGCCAGCCTCAATCATTCGTGCTAAATAATACACCGCAGCATTAGGGTCGCTGCCTCTCATGCTTTTTATAAATGCAGAAATGATGTCGTAATGTTGCTCACCATTCTTATCATACAGCGCCATTTTGCGTTGCAAAATTTTCATCACCACATCATTTGTGATGTCGATTTTTTTATTTTTTTCGCCGAGTGATTGTACCACCAACTCCAGCAAATTCAATAGTTTACGAGCATCGCCACCACTCATTTGCAACAGTGCTTCATGTTCTGAAATTTTGATTTCAAATTTTTTCAACCATTCATCTTGCGTTAATGATTGTTGCATTAAAAATAGTAAATCGTTTTCGGATAAGGGTTGTAGCACATACACTTGGCATCGAGAGAGCAAAGGTGCAATCACTTCAAACGATGGATTTTCGGTAGTTGCGCCAATCAAAATCACAATTCCTTTTTCAACAGCACCTAATAATGAATCTTGTTGCGATTTATTAAAGCGATGAATTTCATCAATAAATAGGACGGCTTTCCCTTTTTCTTTTGCTTGCTCAATCACGTTTCTAATATCTTTCACACCGCTTTCAACAGCACTCAAATTGAAAATGGGTAAACCAACATCAGCCGCTAAAATATTCGCCAATGTTGTTTTTCCAACGCCTGGTGGTCCCCAAAAAATCAAACTGCTCAATTGTTTGTGAGCAATCATATTTTTCAAAACTTGTCCATCGCCCACCAAATGTTGTTGCCCGATAAATGTGTTTAAATCTTTTGGGCGCATGCGTTCAGCCAAAGGAATTTGGTTCATAAAATTTATTTTTGAAAACACGAAACTACCTACTGTTTTAATTTTCTTTGCAGAATTATTTTTAAAAGAAATTGACATGATTCCATTTTCACCACCATTCATGAATGAAGAAGTAATCGCTGAAGTAGCTTCAGTATTACGCAGCGGCTGGATTACAACTGGTCCGAAAACAAAAGCGTTGGAAAAATTAATCGGCGAATATGTGAGTTGTGAAAATGTGCTGTGTTTAAATTCTGCTACTGCTGGATTGGAGTTGATGCTGCGCTGGATGGGCGTTTCGGCAGGTGATGAAGTGATTGTGCCAGTTTATACCTACAGCGCAACTGCCAATGTGGTGATGCATTGCGGCGCAAAACCTGTGATGGTGGATGTGAACGAAAATGATTTTAACATCAGCATTGAAAATGTAAAACAAGCTATCACGAAACATACCAAAGCCATTATGCCTGTTGATTTTGCAGGCTTTCCTTGTGATTATGATGCGTTGAATGATTTGGTAAATGAGGCAAAAAATATTTATCAAGCTAACAACAAAATCCAACAACAATTAGGCAGAATCTTGGTGTTGAGTGATGCTGCACATTCATTAGGTGCAACCTTCAAAGGCAAGCGTACAGGCACTTTGTGCGATGCAACTGTGTTTTCATTTCATGCCGTAAAAAATTTAACAACAGCCGAAGGTGGTGCTTTGTGTTTGAATTTGCCAGCACCATTTAATAATGCTGAAATTTACAAATCGCTTTACATCAAATCGTTGCATGGGCAAACAAAAGATGCATTGGCGAAAACCGAAAAAGGTGCTTGGGAATATGATATTATTGAAGCTGGTTACAAATGCAATATGCCCGACATCTGCGCTGCTATTGGCTTGGCGCAGTTCAGACATTATGAATCAAAAATTTTGCCCCGACGAAAAATAATTTTTGACGCTTACCAAAATGCGTTTAAAAAATACGATTGGGCAATTACACCAACCTATCACAATGACGAAAAAATTTCATCGTATCATGTTTATCCTTTGCGAATTAAAAATGCAACGATGATACAACGCAATGCCATTATTCAAAAAATATTCGACCATGATGTTTCAGTGAATGTACACTTCAAACCATTGCCATTATTGAGTGTTTACAAAAATGCTGGTTATAAAATTTCAGATTTTCCTGTGGCAAATCATTTGTTTGAAACTGAAATTTCGTTGCCAGTTTATTTTGACTTGAATGATGATATGCTGCAAACTGTTATTAATGCTCTGATTGAGAGTGTGGAAGAAATTGGCTTTTGATGTTTGAAAAATTTCAACAAAAATATTTCAGCTTTTCAAACCAACTTTCTTGCGCTACATTTGCACTTCTTTTCAATTTTATAAAATGAACAAATCTACACGAGTTTTTATTGCGCTTTGCATTGCTGTTTTTGTTCCTGTTGGTTTTTGGTTGTATTACAATGTGTATGTTGGAATGCCAAAGCCGCTTCGCAAGTGGTTTCCAACAGGAGAAGTAATAAAACATGAAGTAAATGGCAAAACAAAAATTGACTCGGTTTATCACACTATTGCAGATTTTAAATTTGTAAATCAAAATGGAACTATTATTACCAACGACTCTTTTAAAAACAAAATTTACATCGCCAATTTTTTCTTTTGTTCTTGTCAAAGTATTTGTCCAAAATTGATGAAACAATTAGTTGGAATACAAGAAGAATTTAAACAAGTAAAGTGGCTGAAAATTTTATCTTACACAGTCGACCCAGAACATGATTCAGTGATGGTTTTGAAAAAATATGCCAATAGGTTTGGTGTTGATGATACGAAGTGGAGTTTGGTAACTGGTAATTTGAATGAACTGTATAATCTTTGCAAAACCAGCTATTATTTAGCTGCACAATCGGATGGGCCAGAAAGCTTTGACCACAGTTGTAAATTTGTATTGGTGGATAATCATAGAATTATTCGTGGCTATTATGATGGATTAGATAGTGTTGACGTGGCTCGATTGAAGAAAGATGTGGTAGTTCTACTCAAAGAATTATCGAATGATGTGAACGAATTACACCCACCAAGGCAATGATAATTTGAAAATTAACATACAAAAATGAACCACAATTCTATTCAAAATAGGAATCATAAATGGCTGATTCTTACCCCTTCTATTTTAGTGCCAACAGCAGTAGCCATCATGTATTTGATGCCAAAACCTGAGTTGCAATTAAACCTAAAAATCATTCCCTTTATTAATG
>CAIQHW010000134.1 GCA_903871715.1 uncultured bacterium | reverse complement strand
GTGTAATTGAAAAAGCCACAGAAAAATTAATTGAAAAAATAAAATCCACTTGTCCTCAATGCAATACCCCAGGTTTCTCTATCACTTCAGCAGTGCCTGGTTTGCCATGTGAAAATTGCGGTTTTCCAACAAAATCTACCTTGAGTTATTTATATCAATGTGCTAAATGTTCCTTTACAAAAGAAGAAAAATTTCCAAAACAAAAAACCGTTGAAGACCCTATGTATTGCGACATCTGCAATCCATGATGTTTCTAAAAATAAAATTAATCCAAACAACTAAAAAACAAACAAAATGGACTTTCACATTTTAATTTCAAACTTAACCAACCCAACTTTATTGTTTTTCGCTTTAGGCGTATTTGCCATCCTGGTGAAAAGCGATTTAGAAATTCCTGCATCTTCCAGCAAATTTATTTCTTTGTATTTATTGTTTTCCATCGGCTTCAAAGGCGGACAGGAATTGGCACACAGCGGTTTCACCACTGAAATTATTTATTCGCTTTTATTCGCCATATCGATTGCATCTATCATTCCGCTGTATACTTTTTTTATTCTTAAACGCAAAATGAGTATCAGCGATGCAGCGGCTGTGGCTGCGGCTTACGGCTCGGTGAGTGCAGTAACTTTTGTTGCAGCAGTTTCATTTTTAGATGCACAGAAAATAGTTTACGGCGGTCACATGGTGGCTGTGATGGCTTTGATGGAATCGCCTGCCATTATCATGGGTGTAATTTTGCTGATGAAATTTGATGCTGAAAATAGAAGTGAAGGAAAATTGACACAAACCATAAAACACTCTTTCACTAATGGAAGTGTCATCATGATTTTAGGAAGTTTAATTATCGGATTCATTGCCGACACCAAACAAGCCGAAGGCATCAAACCCTTTACCACAGATATTTTCAAAGGATTTTTAGCGTTATTTTTATTAGAAATGGGAATGGTAACAGCTCGAAGATTTTCAGCTTTCAAAAAATATGGCTGGTTTGCAACCGCTTTCGCCATTGTAATTCCTTTACTAAATGGCTGCGCTGTAGCGGCATTGAGTGGTTTGTTTATTCACGACATGGGTAACAGATTCATCTTCGCAATTTTGGCTGCAAGTGCATCTTACATTGCAGTGCCAGCGGCTATGCGATTAGCAGCTCCAAAAGCCGACCCAGGGCTTTATATACCAATGGCTTTAGGAATTACTTTCCCTTTCAACATTACGATTGGAATGCCGATTTACTTTTTGATTGTGCAGATGAATTTGTGGTAAGAAAAATTATCGTTTAGCATATTGTGTATCGTAGTAAGATTGATAATTACCTGAAGTTACTCTGTTCAACCATTCTTCATTTGCCAAATACCAATCCACAGTGCGTTCTAAGCCTTCTTCAAATTGCAATGATGGACTCCATCCTAATTCTTTATTCAATTTTGAAGCATCAATGGCATAGCGCAAATCGTGTCCTGCTCTATCTTTTACGAAGGTGATTAATGTTGCAGTTTCACCTTCAGCACGATTTAATTTTCTATCCATTATTTTGCAAAGCGTATAAATTAAGTCGATATTTTTCCATTCGTTGAAACCACCAATATTATAAGTTTCACCATTTTTTCCACTGTGAAAAATCGTGTCAATTGCCCTTGCATGGTCTTCTACAAATAACCAATCACGTACATTTTCGCCCTTACCATAAACAGGTACTGGCTTTTTATTTTTCATGTTGTTGATTGCTAACGGAATTAATTTTTCAGGAAAATGATGCGAACCATAATTGTTACTGCAATTCGAAATCACAATTGGCAATTTATAGGTATCGTGGTAAGCTCTTACAAAATGGTCGGAGCTGGCTTTACTGGCTGAATACGGACTGTGTGGGTCGTAAGGTGTGGTTTCTAAGAACAAACCTTCATCACCCAAAGTTCCATATACTTCATCGGTTGACACATGATAAAAGCGTTTGCCTTCCATCTTATCTTTCCAATTATTTTTTGCAGCATTTAATAAAGTAACAGTGCCAATCACATTTGTTTTTACAAATTGCAAAGGATCTAAAATGCTTCTATCCACGTGGCTTTCAGCCGCTAAATGAATGACGCCATCAAAATTATTTTCAGTAAATAATTCGTTTATAAATTTTTCATCAGTGATGTCGCCTTTCACAAAAACATAGTTCGCTTTGTTTTCAATGTCTTTCAAATTTTCCAAATTGCCTGCATAAGTCAAGGCATCTAAATTGAAAATTTTGTAATCAGGATATTTGTTGACAAACAAACGAACAACATGAGAACCAATAAAACCAGCACCTCCGGTGATTAAAATCTTTTTCATTAAAATTGAAATAGAGTTTGCAAAGAAAATAAAATTATAGCATTGAAATAGTTTTTGGATAAATTCTACAATTTCACTTCAGGGTAGTCAATCTTATACTCTTCCAAAGTTTCTACAATTGTTTTTAAAATCTTGTAGTTTTTATACCATTTTGTATCAGCTGGAATAATATGCCATTTAGCTTCTTCATTGCAGTGTTTAAAAATCTTATCGTACACTTTTTTGTATTCATCGTGCTTGGCAATTGCTGCTACATCTTCTTGCTGATACTTCCAACGCTTGTGTTCATCAGTCTTTCGGTCTTCTAAGCGTCGCAATTGTTCATTGTGAGACACGTGTAAATAGAATTTTATCACGATGGTTTTGTTGCGAATTAATCCTTTTTCAAAGGAATTAATTTCTCTCATTCTTTCTTTGATTCCTTTTTCATTCACGTATTTCTCCACCGAAGGCACTAAAATATCTTCATAATGCGAACGGTTAAAAATCTTAGTCATTCCTTTTTCAGGGCATTGTAAATTAATGCGCCACAAAAAGTGATGTGCCTTTTCTTCGTCCG
>CAIQHW010000133.1 GCA_903871715.1 uncultured bacterium | reverse complement strand
CTTCGCACATCAATTGCAAAGTGGATAAATCGAATAATTGCTCGGGAGTAATTTCAGATGTGTTCATTTTTTCAAAAAAGTAAATGCATTGTTGTTGTTCAATTTTTACAAAAATCAATCCAACACGATTTCATTATTTTGAATCATTTTGTAAATAGTTGATTTACCAATATCCAGCTTATTAGCGGCTTTCACCACATTGTTGTCATATTTTTTCAAAAAATGAACAATGATTTTTTGAGTATATTCTTTCAATGTTTTTTCTTCTGCCATCAACATTTCATTGTTGCCCACGGTGGTTAAATTGATATCTTCTTTTGTAATTTCAATGCCATTGCTCATCACCGAAGCCACGTCCATAATAGCTTTCAGCTCTCTCACATTACCAGGATAATGATAGTTCATCAATTTATCTTGCGCTTCGGCTGTGATAATTAATAAGTTCATTTTATTGCTTTTGCAAAAATCTTCTACAAAATATTTTGCCAACAGCAATACATCGCTACCTCTATCGCGAAGCGGCGGTAACTCAATTGGTAAGCCAATTACACGATAATATAAATCTTCTCTAAAATTTTTCTGCGCCACTTCTTCTTTCAAATTTTTGTGTGTGGCTACAATCACTCTTACATCCAATGCTACAGTTTCATTGCCGCCAACCCTTGTCAGTTCTCGTTCTTGCAACACTCGTAATAATTTCGATTGCAAATTCATATCCAATTCGGCAATTTCATCCAAGAAAATTGTGCCTCCATTTGCTTGCTCGAACAAACCAATTTTTCTACCAGTCGAACCAGTAAACGAACCTTTTTCATGACCAAACAATTCGCTTTCAATTAAATCTTTTGGAATGGCAGCCATGTTTACCGCCACAAAAGGTTTCTTTTTTCTTTCCGAATTATAATGAATGGCTTTTGCCACCAACTCTTTACCAGTACCAGTTTCACCAGTAATGGAAACATTGATGTTGGTTTGCGAAGCTTTCTCCATCATCGAAAATATTTTGCGAATTGCCAAACTATTGCCAATAATTGTTTTGCTGAAATCGTATTTTTTACCTAGCTCGGTTTTCAATACTTCTACTTCTTTTTTCAACGAACGATTTTCGCGAAGATGACTAACCATATTCCAAAGCAAATCTTTCGTGTTTTCATCTTTGGTTAAATAGTCGTAAGCGCCCAACCGCAGCAGTTCTACAGCCGTATTTACTTTGGCTTGACCGCTAATTACAATTACTGGAATTTCATTGTCGTATTGTTTTATTTTTTTCAAATAATCAACACCATTTCCATCAGGCAAAGCATAATCTAAAGTAATCAAATCTGGTGCTTCGGTTAAATGCGCAATGCAATCTTTTCCATTTAAGAAACGCTTAACGGTGTAATCGGGATTGAGGGATAAATGATACTCTAATAATTCGCCGTACCAAGGGTCATCCTCAACAATAAAGATTTTAAAATTTTCCATTTTGGTGAAAAAATAATTGGTTGATAATTTTAAATTCCGAAAAGTAGATGGTTTCCATCAAATTTCAAAGCACAAAATATTGAACAACACTATGAATGAAGTGGAAAACAAAAATTTCATTTACTCATTTTAGCCATAATTGAAATTATCTTTGTTTTTATCAAACTCACTGTTATCAAGCATTTCAAGCATATAACAATGAGTTTTGGAAATAAAATTCAACAATAGTTTTTTTAAAAAATGTGTTGGATTTTATTTAAAAATTTAACAAAAATATTTTTCAAAACAATTCAAAACAAAGTTATGAAATCGAAAGAAGAGCTAAAAATTTTTGTGGTAGATGATGACCCATTCTGCCGTAAAATGTATCACACTCAATTAACCAACTTGGGTTTTAAAAACATTATCGAATTTTCAAACGGACAAGATTGTGTGAATGAAATCATTCAAGAACCTGATGTGATTTTTTTGGATTACGAAATGTCGCCGATGGATGGCATGGAGACTTTGAAAAAAATAAAACGCTTCGACCCCAATATTTTGTGTGTAATGGTGAGTGGACAGCAAGATATGCAGGTGGCTGTAAACATCTTAAAATACGGTGCTTTCGATTACATTATCAAAGGAAAAAATGAATTAGAAACTATTGCAGCAGTGATGCAAAAAGTGGAGAATGTAATTGAATTGCTAACACAACCTCAACCCAACAAATGGGCAAAATTATTTCCGTTTTAAAAAACAAAATTATTAATGCTGAAAAAAAAAACAGTCCCAATTTTATCTGTAATAGCAGTATTTATAATGCTTTGCGGTTGTTCATCACAGAATTTATTTAATTCAAAAATGGCAAGCAGCAAAGAATTTTTTGACTATAATCCTCGATTAGAGTACATCATCAAGAAAGATGATAAAGTGATGCTAAGTATTTGGGACCATGATGATTTAGGTGTTGGGTCTTTGTATAATAGTATGTATAATTCAAACGAAGTATTTGGTAAATGGATGATGGTGAATGATAGTGGCATCATTAATATTCCAAAATTTGGTCCTTTTAAAATTGCTGGTCTTTCGACGACACAAGCTGAAGACTCATTGAAGCTGCGTTTCAAGAAGATAATTGTAAATCCGATTTTAGAAGTTAGAATTTTAAACAAGGAAATTATTGTGATGGGCGAAGTGAAAACATCAGGCAAACAATTGCTGGAAAAGCAAAACAACACATTGCTTGATGTGATTGCAAAAGCTGGTGATTTAGACATTTATGCCAACAAGAAAAAAATCAAAGTCATCAGAAAATTTGGCAACTACTCAAAATTTGTGACCATCAATTTGACCAAAATGGATAGCACTTTGTCGCAAAATATTCAGGTTTATCCAGGTGATATTGTTTACGTACCCAGCCGAGGAATGAAAGTGTGGGAGAAAAATTCAACATCAATTATTTATCCGCTTTCGGCAATTATCAGCTCTTTAGTATTGTTGAAAAGCATTAATAAATAAACATTTTACAACAACATAAATGAAGGAATCGAATTCAACAATTAATACACTACGACCACTTTACAGAGGCATTCCCATTGTGATTTTGGTGGTGATATTGGCTGAATTTTTCATTGGCAGATATTTGAAATACGCAACTCCAATGTATGAGAGTACGGCAAAAATAAAATTAGCCGATCCACGAATAGATGCATCAAGTCAGCAACTTTATAAAAATCTTGACGTATTTGCTACCATCAATAATATTGGCGCTGAAGTTGAAGTTTTGAAATCAAGAGTGTTAGTTGAAAAGGCAATGAAAAATTTGGATTTGCATGTTTCAATTTTTCGAATTGGCGGCATCAGAAAAAGAGAATTGTATGATGAATCGCCGGTGCATATTATCGCCAGCATTACCAATCCTGAATGGGAAGAACAAAAATTCAAATTGCAGGTAAACAACAATCGTGATTTAAAAATCACTACACCCGAAGGTGAAGTGTTGCAAGGCTTTCTGAATCAAATTCTAACATTGAAAGGTGCGATGTTGAAAATAGAATTGAATGATTCATTGATAAGAAGAAAGCCCGATTTGGAAGTGAATGATAATTATGAATTTGTGGTTCATAATTATGATAAAATGACTGATAAATTGATTGATGATTTGGATGTGATGTCGGTAGATAAAGATGTGGCAGTTTTAAGAATTAACTATAAATGTTCGGTGCCGCAAAAAAGTGCTGACATTGTAAATGCAGTAGCCACAGCGTATATCAACGATTACATCGAAACAAAATACAAATCTGCGGATACTACTGTAAACTTTCTGGAAGGAGAATTGAAAGGCTATACTCAACGATTATCAAGCAGTGAAGACCAGATGGAGCAATATCGTGATGCGAAAAGAATCATCAATTTAAATCAAGAATCAGAAACTGATTTACGAAAACTTTCTGACCAGAAAAAAGAATTAGTTGGCCTACAAGGAACACTTTTAGCAACCGATAGTTTGTATCAGAT
>CAIQHW010000132.1 GCA_903871715.1 uncultured bacterium | reverse complement strand
TGCCCCGATAAAGCTGGTCCTATTGCATTAAAAGGTTGCCCAGATACTGATGGCGATGGTGTGGCCGACAATGAAGACCGTTGCCCATTAATCAAAGGAACGATAACCAACAAAGGCTGCCCTGAAATGGCAAAGGCAGATGTGAAAAGAATTACCCAAATAGCAGGCAAAATATTCTTCGAATTCGACAAAGATAAATTACTAGTAGCTTCATTAAATGATTTAGATGAATTGGCTGTTATTTTACAACGCTATCCCGAAGCTAATTTAGCTATTGGCGGACATACGGATAGCGATGGTGATGATGCTTACAACATGACGTTATCACAAAAGCGAACCGAATCAGTAAAAACTTACTTAATAACCAAAGGTATAGCAGAAACAAGATTGACAGCCACAGGCTACGGCGAAACTATGCCTTTAGCCGATAATGCTACTGCTTTAGGAAAAGCAAAAAACAGAAGAGTAGAGTTAAAAACATCTTACTAAAAACAGCTTGCAAGGGTTGCATTGTTGTTGCTGAAACTATTATTTATGAGCAATAAATCCATCGTTTTGAAAAAGGCGATGGATTTTTTTTGAAGAAAATTATTTCTCCGAATTTTCGCCCCCAAAAATTTACCATTTACCTAATTCTGTTTTAAACAATCGTTTAATTATTGGATATTTGCTGCACATTTTTTAATAACATTCGGCATAAAACAATTCCGCTTGAATTGCGTTTTAAAGCACCATCATTAAAATATTCTATCAACAACATGATCTTCTTCAAAAGACAATTACTTCTTGTAAGCCTTATTTTATCAGCTTTTCAAACCTTTGCACAAAACAACAAAGTAACTTTAAGTGGCACCATGACTGCTGCTAAAAGCGGCGAAACCATGATGGCTGCTGCTGTAAGGGTAATGGAGTTGGATGGTGTTGGTGGCATCAGCAACGAGTATGGTTTTTATTCGGTAACAGTGCCGCAAGGCAAATATCATTTCATTGCAGCTTACACAGGTTATGTGAATGATACTTTTGAGATTGACATGACTAAAAATACACAACACAATTTTAGTTTGCAACCTCGAACTACTTTGCTGAAATCAGTTTCGGTAAAAGCAAACAGAAATGATGACAATGTAAAAAAAGCAGAAACTGGTGTGGAGAAATTAGATATGCAAGAGGTGGCAAAGATACCGGTGTTGTTTGGCGAAAAAGATATTTTGAAAACCATCCAGTTGTTGCCGGGTGTGCAATCAGCAGGCGAAGGTAGCAGTGGTTTTTTTGTAAGAGGCGGTGCTGCTGACCAAAATTTAATTTTGTTGGATGAAGCACCTGTTTACAATGCGTCGCATTTGCTGGGTTTTTTCAGCACTTTTAATAGCGATGCGATAAAAGATGTAACGATGTATAAAGGTACACAACCTGCACAATATGGCGGCAGATTGGCTTCGGCATTGGATATTAGAATGAAAGATGGCAACAAAGAAAATTATGAAGCCAATGGAAGTATTGGTTTGATTTCATCTAAGCTAAGTCTCGAAGGACCTATTGCCAGTGATAAAGGTTCGTTTTTTATTTCGGGGCGCAGAACTTATGCCGACCAGTTTTTACATCTTTCATCTGATACGCTTTTGAAAAAAAGTCGCCTCTATTTTTACGATTTAAATGCAAAAGCCAATTATAAATTTGGCAAAAAAGATGTGGTGTATTTATCGGGTTATTTTGGAAGAGATGATTTGGGAGTTGGCTCTCTGTTTGGCATTAGCTGGGGCAATGCCACGGGAACATTGCGTTGGAATCATGTGTTGAACGATAAATTATTTTCCAACACTTCGCTCATTTATAGCAACTACGATTATTTGATTTCGATTGGTAATTCGGGCAACACTACTGAAATTACTTCGCGAATTACAGATTATAATGTGAAAGAAGAAATGATGTATTACCCTAACTCAGCGCATCAATTTCGATTTGGTGTCAATTCCATTTACCATCAATTGTTACCCGGCGAAGTTTCTTCATCCGATGCTTCTGCCTCTATCAACAATTTAAAATTACAAACACGAAACTCGTGGGAAAATGCTTTGTACGCCAGCGATGAATGGAAATTGAACAGCAGGCTGAACATGAATGTGGGCTTACGTGGCGAAGCCTTTTCCGTATTAGGCGCAGGTGATTTTTATAAATTAAATAGTGATTACAATATCACCGATACTATTCACTACAACGCAGGGCAAATTGTAAAAACCTATTTTAATATCGAACCTCGATTAACGGCTTGTTATTCGTTGAATGAGGAGAGTTCTATCAAAATATCTTACAACCGCAGCACTCAAAATATGCATTTGATATCCAACAGCACTGCAGGTAGCCCAACCGATAAATGGATTGCCGACAACAACAATGTAAAGCCCGAAATAGCCGACCAAGGCTCATTAGGCTACTTTCGCAATTTCAAAAACAACAATTATGAATTGAGTGTAGAAGGTTATTACAAGTACATGCAAAACCAAATTGATTATAAAGATGGTGCCAACACTTTGTTTAATGATGCCATTGAAACTGAGCTGCGAAGCGGCATTGGCAGAGCTTATGGGTTGGAGTTTTATTTGAAGAAAAAGTTTGGACGCTTTACGGGTTGGGTGAGTTATACTTTATCGCGAAGCCAAAGAAAAATTGATGGCATCAATAACAATGATTGGTATTTGGCAAAACAAGATAGAACCCACGACCTTTCATTGGTGGGCACTTACGATATTTCAAAACGTGTAAACATTGCAGCCACTTGGGTTTATTACACAGGCAATGCCATTACATTTCCGAGTGGAAAATATCAAATTGACAATCAGTATGTGTGGCTATACACCGATAGAAATGCCTACCGAATGCCAGCTTATCATCGCTTAGATTTGGGCGTTACTTTAAAAATGAAAGAACACAAACACTACAGCAGCGAATGGGTGTTTGGTGTTTACAATGCTTACGGCAGAGAAAATGCTTACACCATCACCTTCCAGCAAGACCCTGATAATGCTGCAAAAACACAAGCCGTGCAAACTTCTCTATTCCGTTGGGTGCCTTCAATAGCTTGGAACTTTAAAATTAAATAATCACACTTTTTCAGAAAAATAAAATTGAGTACCATGAAAAAATATTTCTTGATTGCTTTTAGTATCGTTGGCTTTGCTTCTTGTCAAAAAGTGATTACAGTTGATTTGAAAAATGCTGCTTCGCAAATAGTCATCGAAGGTGAAATCAATAATCAAGCACCACCTTATACCATTAAGATATCAAATAGTGTAAGCTTTTATGATGATAATACTTTCAATGGCGTAAGTGGCGCAACTGTGATAGTTAGTGATAACAATACCATAGTAGATACTTTGAAAATGACTGCATCAGGCATTTAT
>CAIQHW010000131.1 GCA_903871715.1 uncultured bacterium | reverse complement strand
GTAAATGCTGCATTACAAGAAGATGTGGATGCCATTGGTGTGAGCATTTTAAGTGGTGCACATAACACTGTTTTTCCAAAATTAATTGCGTTGATGAAAGAACGTGAAATGCAAGATGTGTTGCTTACTGGCGGTGGAATTATACCCGATGAAGATGCAAAAAAATTAAACGAACTGGGTGTTGGAAAATTATTTCCACCCGGCACCAATACCAGTGCTATTGCAGATTACATTAAAATTTGGGTGAAGGAAAAAAGGAATTTTTAGTTTTTATTTTGGAAAAAAGCAACTACAATATTTTTAAGAAAATTCAATTTGCAATTTGCAATTTAACTTTTGCAATTTTGTTAGCAAGCTGCGCAAACATAGTAGCACCAACGGGTGGCGCAAAAGATACAGCTCCACCAAAAATGATTTCATCTTCGCCCAAAAAAGGTGCGGTTAATTTTACGGACAAGAATTTCAGAGTGAATTTTAATGAGTTTATCAAACTAAAAGACAAAGAAGTTTTGGTGTCGCCACCTTTAAAAACCGCTCCCAAAGTGAAGTTGAGAGGTAAAGCCATTTTAGTAAGTTGGAAAGATACACTGAAAGAAAATACTACTTACACGTTTGTTTTTGGCGATAATATTCAAGACATTACCGAAGGCAATACACTCAATAATTTTCAGTTTGTGTTTAGCACGGGCAGTGTAATTGATTCGCTTACATACTCGGGCAAAGTGTTGGATGCAGCCACAGGCAATGCTTTGGAGAATGTATCGGTAATGTTGTACAAAGAAAATTCGGATTCCATGCCATCAAAACAAAAACCTTATTATCTCGCCAAAACCAATAAAGACGGCACTTTCGAGTTTAATTATTTGAAAGAAGGCAAGTATAAAATCTTTGCGTTAAAAGATGAAAACTATGATTTGCTCTACAATTTGCCGAATGAAAAAATTGCTTTTTCTGATTCTTTAATTTCGATTTCGAAAAATACTTTGCCCATTACTTTGCAGTTGTTTGAAAATTTTCAAAACAAAAAACAGCAACTAAAAGCCATAAAAAGATTGGATGGTATTAGCTATTTATTTTTGTTCAACAAAAAAATAAAATCACTACCATGTACTGCTGAAAAAGGTTTCAACGATTTTGTGCAAATCGCAAAAAACGATTCGCTACAATTATTTTTAACTAAAAAAGTAAATTTCGATTCGTTGCAATTGCACATCATTTCGGATGATTTGGATACGATTTTTAAAATTGAAACCAAAGCCGATTCGATTATTTGGCGCAGAACCAGATTGAATGTGATGGCAAATTTTCAAATCAAAAATTCGGCCGTAAAGCCCAATGAATCTGGGAGAAAACAAAATTCGATGTTAATTGCTTCTTCTAATTCATCAACAAAAACTATTTCAAAATTTAGTGATGAATTAAATTTTAACAAGCCCATGTTTTTGATTTTCAATCATCCAATTGCTATAGAAAATTTGAAAACAAATTTTGTGCTGATAGAAGATACTGGAAAATTTAAAACAACAATAAAGCCTGAAATAAATAATGGTGCAGCATTTCAACAAAAAACAAAAATCAATTACAATTTTAAAGAAGACCATTTGTATGAAATTGTTGGCAGAAAAAATCAATTTACTGATGTAGCAAATATTAGCAGCGATTCGTTTCATATTTCGTTTGTGTACAAAGCACAGCGGCATTTTGGCAATATTTTGTTGGCTATAAAAACAGATTCGACACAACAAAATTTGATGGTGGAATTGTTGAGCAGTGATGGCTCAACTGTAAGCAGAGAAAGGTTTTCGGGTAAAAAAATAGCTTGGGATTTTTTACCAGCAGGGCAATACAACATCAGATTATTGGTTGATAAAAATGGCAACGGATTTTGGGATACAGGAAATTATTTTTTGCATCAACAACCCGAATCGTATCTTCGATACACGAATGATGTGTTGGTGAAACCCAACTGGGATACGGAGTTGGAGTGGAAATTGAAATGAATTAAAGAGAAATTTACAAATTCAAATGGATACGTTAACCCTTCTATTTTTAATTTTGTTGGGAGTTTTACTTCTTTTTGGAATACCGCTTTTATTGGCGTTTTTTATTTATCGGTGGTTAGTGAAAAAAGGGCAAAAAAAAATTGCGTTGATAATTTCATCCTTAATAATTGCGACACTTTTGTTTTTTGTTTACACAGCTATTAACCCACTTGATAGTTTCTATAAAGACGATTTTGAAAAAGAAACGGAAGTTAAATTTCCTACATCGGGAAAATTTTTATCGAAGGCGGCTTCTTTTCCTGACCATCATGGAAAATATTATTCTGATGCCGTTATTAAATTTTCGAAAAAGGATTACTCTGACTTGTTTGAAAAAGCGATGTCATTTACAACCGATTCTGTCATTGGTGACGACAGCAATTATTTTGAAGAAGTAACAAAAGGAATTTCTAAAAAAGAAATTGTTAGAATTGTAAAAAGGAAAAAAATAAAAATTGCTTTTCTTAATGATGGAGAAAGAATAATTTTAGAACGATGCATGTACAACAACTATATAATTGACGAAAATTAAAAAGAAAATGAGCAACGAAAAAATTACAACAAACAAAGCACCTAAGCCAGTTGGCTTGTATCCTCATGCACGAAGAGTAGGCAATCTTTTGTTTTTAAGCGGCATTGGTCCAAGAACCGTGAATGATGAAATTCCTGGTCTGCAATTAGATAAAAACGGAAATTTTATCACTTTCGATTTTGAAGCACAATGCCGAAATGTATTTGACAATGTGAAAATTGTTTTGGAAGAAAGTGGTAGTAGCTGGGATAAATTAGTAGATGTAACTGTTTTTTTGGTGAACATGAAACGTGATTTCCATACCTACAATAAAGTGTATGCTGAATATTTTAAAGATGCTCAGCCATGCCGAACTACCCTTGAAATCAATAGTTTGCCAACACCTATTGCAATTGAAGTGAAGTGTATTGCTTCTTTAGGATAATTATGCTGCTTTAGAATAGAAATAAATTAATATAAAATACATTATATGTATGATCATGAATAAGTTACTAAAACACCCATTTTTTGAACTCTTTCAGGACATAACCAGCCT
>CAIQHW010000130.1 GCA_903871715.1 uncultured bacterium | reverse complement strand
GCTGAAACAGGCACTGCTGCTATGCCGTAGTCTTTTGTTAATCGAATCGCAAAATCTTTATCTGCTTCATCGCTGATTTTAGAATAATTTAAACACTGAAAATAACTGCCTTTTGTGGGCACAAAATCAAACGGCAAATTTTTGATTTCAGCCAAAAAAAAGTTACGTTTTTCTTCATAGAATTTGGGCAAATACGAATAGTTGTCTTTGTCTTTCAAATATTCAGCTAGCGCAAATTGAATAGGCGTATTGGTGCTGAAAACATTGAATTGATGCACCTTTCGCAACTCTTTTGTCATATTTTCGGGTGCGATAACATAACCAATTTTCCAACCTGTGGCATGAAAAGTTTTGCCAAAAGAAAACACCACAAAACTTCGCTCAGCTAATTTTGGAAACCGCAAAACGCTTTGGTGTGGCTCATTGTCGAAAATAATGTGTTCATACACTTCATCGCTCAACAACATAATATCGGTGGTTTCCACAATTTTTTGCAGCTGCAACATATCATCAGCACTCATCACACTGCCACTAGGGTTGTGTGGTGTGTTAATAATAATGAGTTTCGTTTTGTGATTAATTCGCTTTTTTACATCGTTCCAATCAATCGAAAAATTGGGTGCTTGCAATTCGATATACTGGCACACCGCCACACAGCTCAATTGCAGGCGCATAACAATCATAAGCTGGTTCAAAAATTATCACTTCATCGTTGGGATGAACGACCGAAGTGATGGCAGAAAAAATGGCTTCGGTTCCACCAGGTGTGATGGTAATTTCGGTGTCGGGATTTATTTCAACACCATACAAACTGTTACATTTTTCGGCAATTGTTTCCCTCAACGAAATTACGCCAGGCATTGCTGCATATTGGTTGTAGCCTTTTTGAAATTGTTGGTGAATGAGCGAAATCAATTTTTCATCTACTTGAAAATCAGGAAATCCTTGCGATAAATTAATAGCGTTGTGTTGATTTGCCAATGCCGACATCACCGTAAAAATAGTGGTCCCAACATTTGGCAATTTGCTGCGAATAGCCGATGGATAAGGGTTCATAAAAATATTGTGGAGCAAAGTAAATGATTTTGCCACGAATTCACGAATGATTTTTATTGGTTCATTCGTGGCATTAAACGTACAGAATTACTATTTTCGCCATCGAAATAACATCATGGAAAATACAACACTCGAAGAAAAAGCAAACGCCAACACAGGTTTAAAATGGGGCGGATATGCAGGCGCAGCCTACGTTTTAATCACCTATGTTCTATATCTATTTTTGAAAGATGGAAGATGCGTATCACTGCTTTATTGCTATTCATACATACCCTATTTAGCAATGTTAGCTTTTATGTTCTTAGCAGGATTTGAAAAAAGAAAACTACTTGGTGGCTACATTGATTTTAAGACAGCTTTAAAAAATACTTTTTTAGTTTTAATAGTTACAATGGTTGTGTATTTATTCTTCCAGTATGCTTTGTATAAATACATTTCACCAACATTAGGAGAG
>CAIQHW010000129.1 GCA_903871715.1 uncultured bacterium | reverse complement strand
CATTGAGCCACCATATTTGCCATCCGAATTTTTTGGCGACCAATTATTATAAGCTGTAAAAACTACGGGTTCGTTGGGCACCGACATACAAGGCGACCAACCATTATCAATCGCAACAGTGTAAACAAATGGCTTAAACGTAGAGCCAATCTGCCTTTTCGTGTTAATGTTTACATGATCAACCTGAAAATATTTATGCCCAATGCCGCCCACCCAAGCTTTGATATAGCCTGTGGCTGGGTCCATCACCATAAAACCAGTTTGCAAAAATTCGCGATGATAAATTATCGAATCCCACGGACTCATAATTGTATCGCGTTCACCAGCCCAAGTAAATACTTTCATGTTGATATGGCGTTGAAACTCTTGCTCAATCTGTGCTTCAGATAATCCTTGTGCTTTTAAATTGCGATAGCGGTCGCAACCATGATAGGCATTATTCCATTCGTTAGGATGTCCTTCAAACGGATTTTTGTTGCGGTATTGTGCAAAAAATAATTTTTGATGTTCTTTCAAATGCTCCATCACAGCGGTTTCAGCATAGGTTTGCATTTTGCTATTAAGTGTTACATACACCTTTAATCCATCTTTATATAAATCATAATTGCTGCCATCCGACTTTGGATTTTCTTTCACCCATTTTTGCAATTCCATGCGCAACGTTTCTCTAAAATACGGCGCCAAACCCTCATTGTGAGTGGATTTGTTGTACACCAATGCAATCGGTTTATCTTTTAGTTTGTCATAATTTTCTTGGCTCAAGTATTTGTATTTTACCATTTGCTGCAACACCGTATTTCTTCTTTCAATCGAATGTTTTGGAAATCGAACTGGGTTGTAAAATGTGGGCGATTTCAACATCGCAATCAACACCGCAGCTTCTTCCACTTTCAACGAATCTATAGGTTTGCTAAAAAATGTTTGCGCCGCAGTTTTAACCCCATAGCTGTTTTCGCTAAAGGAAACGGTGTTCAAATACAAGTTGATAATTTCGGTTTTGGTATATTTTCGTTCCAGTTTTACCGCAATAATCCATTCTCTAAATTTATCAAACACCAACATAATTTTGCTGTGATGCCGCTTGAATAAATTTTTTGCCAACTGCTGTGTGAGCGTACTTGCGCCACCATCGTGCCCTAAGCCAATCACGGCTCTCAATAATGCTTTTACATCAATGCCGCTGTGTTCTTCAAAACGCTCGTCCTCGGTGGCTTTCAAGGCATTCAACACATTTGCATTCAGCTCATTGAGCGAAGCATTGGTGCGATTTTCATCCAAATAATATCTGCCCAACACTTTGCCATCTTCCGAAATTACTTCGGTAGCTAAAGCCGATTTTGGGTTCTCCAACTCTTGCCAGTCGGGCATTTTGCCAAATACACCCAAATTAACTAACAACAAAACCAAGCCAAAAAGCAGTACCGCACCGAGGTACGAAAACCAAAAATATTTGATGAACTTTTTAATTTCAGGCGACATAATTATTTTTTAAACAAACGCAAATTTAAAACGAAATCGGCGGTGCAGTTAGTTTTAAATCTACAACAGTTTTTGGTTGTCTATTATTAAAAGCAGTAAAATAAAAGTATCTTTTTCTTCAAAACTATTTCCAAATTTTCTTGTTATAATTTTCTAAAACAAATTTTACTAAATGAAAAATAAAATCGGCATTATCGGTTCGGGCATTGTGGGTGTAACCCTTGCCAATGGCTTCATCCAACATGGTTATGAAGTGATGATTGGAACAAACAATTCGTCTAAACATGAAGAGTTAAAAACAAAAACCAACAATAAAGCAGCTGTTGATTCATTTACAGCAACTGCACAATTTGCCAACATCATTGTATTGGCGGTGAAAGGAGCAGTTGCATTGGAAGCTTTGCAAAAAATTGGGAATGAAAATTTGCAAAACAAAACTGTGATTGATGCTACTAACCCAATCGCTGCTATGCCGCCTGTGAATGGGGTTTTACAGTTTACTACTTCATTAAATCAATCGTTGATGGAGGAATTACAAACAGCTTTGCCACACACAAATTTTGTAAAAGCATTTAATTCGGTAGGGAATGCTTTTATGGTCAATCCTGATTTTGGTGGCGAAAAACCAACCATGTTTATTTGCGGTAATAATGAATTGGCAAAAGATGAAGTGAAAATAATTTTACAAGAATTTGGTTGGGATATTGAAGACATGGGCAAAGCCGAAGCGGCTCGTGCCATTGAACCTTTGTGTATCTTATGGTGCATTCCAGGTATGTTGCACAACAGTTGGAATCATGCATTTCGATTGCTACGCAAATAATTTTTCAATAAAAAAAGCAGGAATTTTTTCCTGCTTTTTTTGAAATAAATTTTCGGTAAATTATTTGCTTAATATTTTTCCAAACCGCTAAAAAAGAAATTTCCTTCAATAGCAGCGTTCTCATCCGAATCGCTTCCATGCACGGCATTTTCGCCAATTGATTGCGCAAAACGCTTGCGGATAGTGCCTTCTTCGGCATTAGCAGGATTGGTTGCACCAATCAGTTTTCTAAAATCTTCTACCGCATTTTCTTTTTCTAAAATAGCTGCCACAATATAATTGCTGCTCATAAACTCTACCAATTCGCCATAGAAAGGGCGTGCGCTGTGCACTGCATAAAATTCGCCAGCTTTTTCGGCACTTAATTTTGTTTGTTTCATTGCCACAATTCTAAAACCTGCTTTGCAAATTTGTTCTAAAATAGCACCCGTGTAATTTCGCGAAGTTGCATCGGGCTTAATCATTGTAAATGTTCTGTTGCTTGCCATGGTAATTTTTATTTTTAAAATTTTGGAGCGCAAAGGTAATTCAGAAATTGCCATTTTGAAAACTTAAAAATATAAAAGTGGATTGCCGTAATTTGCCGCACAAAATTTTTCTAAAAAAACAATGAATTCTTATTTTCAAAATAAAGTTATTGTTATCACTGGTGCATCTTCTGGAATTGGCTTGGCTACTGCATTAGAAGCATTAAGCCGAAATGCGAAAGTAGTTTTTGCAGCAAGAAATTTAGATGCTGTTGAAAAATTATTGCTGCAAAAAAATATTACCCCTGAAAATTATTTGTTGATAAAAACTGATGTGGCAATGGAAAATGATTGTAAAAATTTAATCGAAAAAGCGATTTTAAAATTTCAAAAAATTGATGTGCTCATCAACAATGCTGGCATTTCGATGAGAGCATCTTTTGCAGATTTAGATTTAGCAGTATTGAAAAAGTTGATGGACATTAATTATTGGGGTACAGTTTATTGTTGCAAATATGCTTTACCATTTTTAATTGAATCGAAAGGAGCAATTGCTGGAATCAGCTCTGTGGCTGGGTTTAAAGGTTTGCCAGGTCGAACAGGTTATTCGAGTTCAAAATTTGCGATGAATGGTTTTTTAGAAACTTTGCGATTGGAAATGACGGAAAAAAATGTGAGCGTTTCTATTATTTGCCCAGGATACACGGCTTCCAACATCCGCAACACGGCATTAAACAACGAAGGCAAATCGCAAAATGAATCGCCATTAGATGAATCGAAATTGATGAGTGCTGAAGCTGTTGCCAACGAAATTTTAAAAGCCATCGAACACAAAAACAATTTTGTAGTTCTTACGTTTTTAGGTAAGGTTACGTTTTGGTTGAACAAATTTTTTCCAAAATTTATTGATAAACAAACTTTGAAATTGGTGCAAAAAGAAACGGGTTCGCCAGTTTAGTTGTTTCTTTTAAAGTAAAAATTACACAGGAAACTTTAATACCAAAATTAGTTTCCATAGTTTTATCTTGTTTTTATTCTTCCATTTTTATGAAAAAATATTTTTTGAATTGCCTCGTTTTGCTTGCCCTATTTTCATTTACAAATGAAAAAATATCGGCACAAAATTTTACCGTTAGCGGTTATGTAAAAGATTCCGTAAATGGTGAAACCTTTATTGGTGCAAGTGTTCGGGTTAGAGAAAATTCTTCGCTTGGAGCTGTTTCCAATGCTTATGGATTTTATTCTATCACTATTCCAAAAGGAAATTACACGATTATTTATTCTTATTTAGGATTTAAAACGGTTGAAAAAGAAATTGTGTTGGATAAAAATTTATCCGTCAATATTGATTTGGCTAAAAATAATTTTGTGAGCAAAACCATTGTGATTACTGACCGCCGAAAAGATGAATCGGTAAAAAATACACAAATGGGGCAGATAGAATTAAGCACCGAACAACTGAAAAATATTCCAGCCATTTTTGGTGAAGTAGATGTGATGAAAGCCCTGCAACTATTGCCAGGTGTGCTTTCGGCAGGCGAAGGACAAACTGGATTTTATGTTCGTGGTGGTGGACCCGACCAAAATTTAGTGTTGTTGGATGGAGCAACAGTTTACAACACTGGGCATTTGTTTGGCTTTTTTTCGGTCTTTAATTCGGATGCCATCAAGAATACGACTTTGATAAAAGGGGGCATGCCAGCCAATTATGGTGGGCGATTATCGAGTGTTGTTGACATCACCATGAAAGAAGGCAACAACAAGGAAATTCATGGCAGTGGTGGCATTGGGCTAATTGCTTCGCGGTTAACTTTAGAAGGACCATTGAAAAAAAACAAAGGCTCGTTTATGATTTCGGGGCGGCGCACATACATTGATGCTTTAGCAAAACCATTTATTACCAACACTAGATTGAAAGGAAGTGGCTATTATTTCTACGATTTAAATTTGAAAGCCAATTACACTTTTAGCAACAAAGACCGATTGTATTTGAGCGGTTATTTTGGTCGTGATGTGTTTGATTTTAAAAACCAAAGTGGCTCTTTAAATTTAAATATGCCATGGGGCAACAGTACAGCCACAGCCCGTTGGAATCATTTGTTTAATAGTAAATTGTTTTGCAACACTTCAATAATTTACAACGATTATCAGTTTAAAATTTTGATTGACCAAAACAATTTTAATCTCGGATTATTGAGCAGCATCAGAGATTATAATGCCAAAAGTGATTTTGAATATTTTGCCAATTCTAATCATGAAATCAAATTTGGTGGCGCATACATTTATCACATCACCAATCCAAATGCGATTAGCATACAAACCGCAAACATAGATGTAGAGCCATCTGACGCTAACAAACGGCATGCACAAGAAGCTGCATTTTATGCTTTGGATGATTGGAGCATTACCGAAAAATTGAAATTAAATTATGGCTTGCGCTACTCTATTTATCAGCAGTTAGGACCCTATGATTACATTTTAACCGATAATCAATTTCATCCTATTGACACAGTACACTTTGCCAAAGGAAAAAACGTTCAAACTTATGCAGGTTGGGGTGGCTTAGAACCTCGATTAACGCTGCGTTACGAGCTTTCTAATAATTCTTCATTAAAAGCAGCTTACACACACAACAACCAATATTTGAATTTAGTAAGTAGCAATGGCACAACTCTGCCCACCGATATTTGGGTGCCAAGCACTATTTCGGTAAAACCGCAAATAAGCGACCAGTATGCTGTCGGCTATTTCCGAAATTTCAATCACAATATGTTTGAAACATCAGTAGAGTTGTATTACAAGACGATGCAAAACCAAATTGAGTATCATGAATTTTATGTTCCAAAAGGCGATGGCAATGTGGAAAAAGATTTTGTGTTTGGCAAAGGCGAATCGCATGGGATGGAGGTTTTTATCAATAAGCAATATGGAAAATTAACAGGTTGGATTGGTTACACCTTGTCGTACACCTACAAAAAATTTCCGCTGCTAAACAATGATAATTGGTTTCCTGCAAAATACGACCGCCGCCACGATGCCAGTGTGGTAGCCAGTTACGAGCTAAATGACAAGTGGAAATTTGGGATGGTGTGGGTGTATGGTACTGGTAATGCGATTACGGTGCCTGATGCTTTGTATCAAATTAATGGCACGGCTTACGAACATTTTACCGATTTAAACGGCTATCGTTTGCCGGCTTATCATCGCATGGACATTTCGGCAACGCTTACGCCGCATCCCAAAAAACATCATCGCTTAGAAGGCAGTTGGACGTTTTCGATTTACAATGTATATGCTCGTTTTAATCCTTACTTTGTTTATTTAGATATTAATGGCAGCGTAACATCAGGCACAGCAACGGTTTCAGCCAAAGAGGTGTCGTTGTTTCCTTATCCAATGCCTGCTGTAACTTGGAATTTTAAATTTTAAAAACGCAATTAAAAAATGAAAAAACATTTTTTCTTTCTCATGATCGCTGCAATATTTTTTTCGGCTTGCGAAAAAAATTATGACCTAACTGGTGTGAGTACATTGCCTTCAAAGCCAGTAGTAGAAGGCTATATCGAAAATAATTTGCCTCCTTATGTTTTCCTTAGCAATACCTTTTCGGTATTTGGAAGTTTAAACAAATCGTCTTTAAAAAACTTGTACATCCACGATGCAACAGTTATTGTTTCTGATGGCAGCAAAGTGATAAATTTGAAAGAATATGGAATTCCATTTGGTGCAGATACATTGTATGTATACACTGTGAATGGGCTTGATTTTTCTGGGTATGCTAGCGGTCAAGTTCTCTTTTCTGGCTTGGGTTATGTTGGCATCACATCAGCATTTAACATTGCTGATATTGGGCAAACAAACACCACTTACACCTTGAGTATTACGTTAAAAGATGGCAGTAAAATTTCGGCTCAAACATCAATTTTAAATCCGCCAAGCATTGATAGCTTATGGACAGTGCCACGAAATGCTTATGTGAATGATTCTTTAGTTAGAGTGTGGATGCGCTACCATGATGATGCAGCAACAAAAGATTTTTATCGCTATTTTACTAAAACCAACAAGCAACAATTCCTGTCAGGTAATGTGCAAGGATTGGAGTCGGTCTTCAATGACCAATATACTAATGGCTTAACTTATAACTGGCCCATTAACAGAGGTATTGATAGAAATGATACTTCAAGTAATCAATTTAAACATCCACTTTATTTTGTAAAAGGAGACACAGTAACTATTAAATTATGCAGAATTGACCAAGCCGTTTATGACTTCTGGCTCACTGCTGATGCAGCTTACGGTAATACTGGTAATCCATTTGCATCGCCTTCTAATTTGCAAAGTAATGTAACAGGTGCATTGGGAACGTGGACTGGATACGCATCTAATCATTCACCAAATTACCAGCAGATAATTATTCCGAAATAAGATATTAAACTACTTAGATTCATGATATTCTTGTTCTGTATTAATATCCCAAATATTGGCTTTATTGGTTCTTTTGTTGATGATATTTTCTACTGCCATCATTGCTGTCAGCATGGAGTGGTCTTGATTGTTGTATTTGTGCATACCATTTCTACCCACCAAAAATAAGTTTTCAATTTTGTCAGTAAAATTTCTAATGACATCAAATTGGTTGTAAGTGCCAAAATAAGCAGGATAGGTTTTTGGTACTCGAATCACTACACCATCCAACACTTCTTTCAAACTGATGATGTCTATTTTCGACAATTCCATTTTTGAAAATTCTAAAAACTCTTTGTCGGTCATGTTCCACAATTCATCGCCTTCATTGCAAAAATATTCCAATCCAATCCACGATTTAGATTTATCTGCAACCATGTAAGGACTCCAATTATTAAAGATTTGTAATCGTCCAATTTTTACATCACTTTCTTGAATGTAAATCCAATTATCTTTTACAGCGCTATTGTCTTTATTTTTAATTTTTAATTCGCTCAACAAGAGACCAACCGTAATAAAATCACGATATTGCAAGCCATTAGCTACATCTTTTACAGTTTGTGGAATTTCAGTTTTCAAACAATTAATCAATTCTACAACAGGCATGGTAGAGAAAAAATAATCACCTTTAAATTCTTTGATTTCTTTGGTCAAATTATCTTCAGCAACCACTCCAACCATTTTATTTTCTTCCATCAATAATTCCATTACTCGAAAATTTTTATGCACTTCACCACCTTGTTTTATTATAGTTTCAGCAACCGTCTCCCATAGTTGACCAGGTCCAAATTTGGGGTAAAGAAATTTTTCAATTAAACTTGTTTCTTTGTCTTTTTGAAAAATATCGCCTTGCGGTTTTGATTGAATAACACTGCGTAAAGCATGTGCCAGCACTTTGGTAATGCTTAAACCTTTGATGCGCTGAGCTCCCCATTCGCTGCTAATTTGATTACAGGCAATGCCCCAAACTTTTTCTGTATAATCTTTAAAAAAAGTTTGGTACAATTTTTTCCCAAAACGATTGATGATAAAATCTTCCAACGAAATTTCATTTTTTATTGGAAAAATTTTAGCTTTTAGATAACTCGTAAAAATGGATATGCTGTTTACAACTCCTAATTTTTTTAACGTTTCGAAATTTAATGAAATAGGGTAATTAAAAAATTTTCTTAAAAAATAAATTCGTGACAATCTGCTTCTCACTAACATCACTTTATCTACTTTGTTGGGATCAGGAGCTTCATGGTTGTTGATTTCTACTGCTTTGGATTTATTTTGATAAGCGATACTAATATCATTTTCATTCACTTTTTGAATTGGCATTACCTCCATCCACCATTGCATCACTCTATCACTTTTAGAAAAAAAACGATGACCACCAATATCCATTTTGTTTCCTTTATAATTTACTGTTCGAGAAATGCCACCCACTGCATCATTCATTTCTAAAATAATGGGTTGAATGTGACTGTGTTTTTGCAACTCCAAAGCAGCGGTTAGACCTGCTGGACCTGCACCAATAATAATTGCTTTTTGGCTCATTTTAAAAAAAAATATCTAAATTTTAGTGCTCAAAAGTAAATATAAAATGTTCACTCACTTTTTCGAACATCTCTCACTCGGCATTCAATGCTTCGATTGCCCTGCCATTCGTTGATTTCGAGCGAATACACGATGTCAATTTTTTCTTCAACAATGGTAGGTAAATGATGTTTCATATCAAACCCAATTCCGTTTATTTTTTGTTTGCTTTCATTTATCAATGCAAATTTTAAATGCTTATCGCTCACAATTCGGCTTCCATTATTTATCAAGTTTTTGGTGATAAAAAGTGGTGTCATATTGCTTGGTCCAAATGGTGCAAACTGTTGTAAAATATTGTAAAATGACATCGAAATATCGTGTAAATCCAATTCAGCATCAATACGCAATTCGGGTATTAATTGCTCCTCCAAAATGGTTTCACTTACTACTTTTTCAAATCGTTCACAAAACTGTAAATACTTATCGCTGCTCATTTGCAAGCCTGCTGCATATTTATGTCCCCCAAATTTTTCTAACAAATCTTCACACTTTTTTAGAGCTTCATAAATGTCAAAATCTCTTACACTTCTTGCCGAGCCAATCATAGTTCCATTATTTTTTGATAACACAATTGTAGGACGATAATAGGTGTCCATCAATCGCGAAGCCACAATGCCAATCACACCTTTGTGCCAACCTTCACTAGCTACCACAGTGGTTTTTTTCGATTGACCAACTACATCATTTTGCAGCAGCAATAGGGCTTGTGTGGTAATATCCTTGTCGTATCCCTTTCGCTCAGTGTTGTGTGTGTTTAGCAAATGCGCATGTTCCCAAGCATCCGATAAATTATCAGCAGTTAATAACTTTACAGCATCGGTACCTTCATCAATTCGCCCAGCAGCATTGATTCTTGGCCCCAATGCAAACACCAAATTATTGATGTTTAAATCGCTTTTCAATCCCGAAATTTCAATCAAAGTTTTGATGCCAGCTCTTGGTTTTTCGTTGATAATTTTTAAACCATAAAAACATAAAATTCTGTTTTCGCCAGTAATCGGCACAATGTCGCTGGCAATGCTGATTGCAACTAAATCTAAATATTTTTCTACTTCTGAAAAATCAATTTCATAAGCTTGCGCAAATGCTTGAATAAGTTTGAAACCCACACCACAGCCACTTAGTTCATCAAATGGGTAAGTATTGTCAACTCTTTTCGCATCCAAAATCGCAAATGCATTGGGCAAAATTTCGCTGGGGCGATGATGGTCGCAAATGATAAAATCTATTTTTTTTTGGTTAGCATAATTCACTTGCCCAATCGCTGTGATGCCGCAATCCAAGCAGATGATGAGCTTTGCATTTCTATTCGCAGCTTCATCAATTCCTTTCATCGAAACACCATAACCTTCGGTGTAGCGATTTGGAATGTAGTAGGAAATATTCTTGTAAAAATTTTGAAAAAAACCATAAACCAAAGCTACTGAAGTAGTACCATCCACATCATAATCGCCATACACCATAATGTGTTCATCATTTGCAATCGCTTGCTGAATGCGATTTACAGCCTTTTTCATATCGTTAAATAAAAATGGATTGTGCAATTGCGAAAGCTGTGGTCGAAAAAAAAGATGCGCCGCATCGTAGTTATCAATACCACGTTGCACCAACAATTGACACAAAACTTTGTGAATCTTCAATTGCGATTGCAACTGCTCCACTTTTGCTTCATCGACTTGCAATAAATTCCATCGAAGATTTTTCATTTAGTTTTTTTGAAAAAAGGTTTTTTTATAACCCCGAAATAAACTTATTTTTTTTGATAAATCACAAAATGCGTTTTTTAAATAAAAAAGCGAACTAAAATTTATTCAGTTCGCAATTTTCAACACAAAAACAACAAAATATTTTCGAAGAATTTTACTTCAATTTTTCTATTCTAATATCACCAATGGTAGCTGTTTTGTAATCGGCACTTTTGGTGTTATAAGTTACATAAGCTGCATCATTGCCATTATTAATAATATACATTGCCCAAAAGTCATCATTATCATTGGCTGATGTTTGTGTAGGCACACCAAATTTTTGCTCCACCTGTTCACGAGTCATATCAAAACTTAAACCAGCTGGCATTGCACCTTGATATTGTTTGAAACTTTGCCCCATGTAAACTTTCGAGTTCAACAATACTACCGAAGCAACTTTCTTATTGTTGTCAAAATTCATTACCACACCTGCATCCTTATTTAAAAATTGGCTGCTGTTTTCATACTTAATTAATTCGCCAGTGTTGGCATTTTCAATGTAGTTTTTTACAGTGGGGTCATTATCTGTTTTACCAATGTAAGAATAAGGTTGATTAGAATTATTATTATCATTTATCGGTTGTGCATTGCCTATTGTTACGGGTTGATTTTTTTCAGAAACCCCAGCCACGGCCGAATTGGTGTTGTTAGGAATAACAGCAGAAAGTGATTTTGTAATCAGAATATCTTGCACATTGGCACTCATTTCTTGGTTAGAATTAGTATTGTAAGTAACCACCACGTTGTAATTATTATAGTCAGTTGAATAAGTAGCATAAAATCTTTCATCGCCAGCAGGATTAGATAAATCTACAGGCTTGCCCAAAATTTGTTCAATATCAAATCGTTTCATGGTAAAAGACAAATTCTTTGGAAGCTTTGCTGTATAAGCATTGCAGAACGAACCCATAAATTCTTTCCCGTTTACAAATTGAACTTGTTGCAATTTATTTTTACCATCAAATTTTATCAAAACACCTGTACTGCGCCAGATGTAATACAAGTTTCCTTCTAAATTTGAAACATCATAATCGCCTGGTATTGATGTAATTAAACTTTGAACACTTTGTTCGTTTAAATTTTTTCCTAGGTACTCAAAATATTCGTTTCCAACTGGTGCAGTCTTTGCCGGGCTAGCATTATACGCTTGTATTTCAACTGGACCAGAATAAATAAAATCAGATTTTTTTTGTGAAACTGCTGATGTGTTTGTAGCAGCTACATTCGCTGCTGTAACTTTTTTTGTTGAACT
>CAIQHW010000128.1 GCA_903871715.1 uncultured bacterium | reverse complement strand
GTGTAATTTGTAATTTTTCATTGTCGAAATTTTGCAACCAACTTTTTTCATTCAGCAACCGAAATGCTGATTGATGCTGCAAATCATCTTGCATCACTTTTATAAATTGTTGTTTTAATTTGGCATCATTGGCATCTAAAATCACTAGCCCAAATTTGCCTAACAAATGATGTAGCAACAAACGAAATGCACTGCTCATGGTATTCTCAGCCGCATAGCAAAACTTTAGCAACACCATCAATTCGTCTTTTTTGATTTCATTTTGCAATAGCAAAATCAATTCGTCTATTACAGTTTCAATGCCCGAAAGCGGCATTGAACCTACTGCTCCGCTATTTTCATTTTGCCATTCAATTTTTTTATTGAACAAATAAAAATGATTGATTTCGGCTTTGTCATGGTCTTCGCTGCCTATGTAAAAAAGCGGCACAAAATCATTTTCAGGAAAATCTTTTTTGAATTGCTCGGCTAATTTTATGGCCGAAATTGCTTTGTAAATCGTATAAAGCGGACCTGTTAAAAGACAGGGCTGATGAGCTGTTGTAACCGAAAAACAATTTTCATTTTGCAACAAATTGATGTTTGCCAACACTTCATTTTTAGATTCGATTGTTGAATATTGCTCGGTTAAAACTTTCACCAAAACAGAACGATTAACCAAGTTTTTTTTTCGTTGAGCAATAATTTGTTGAAGATTATTTTTTGAAAAATTATTTTGCTCGGAAACAAATTGGCAAACGAAATCGCTGAATTGGTGGGTGTTTTCAAGAGGTAAGTGTGCAATCATAAAAACAAATGTAAGAAGAAATATTTTTGACAGTTGGAAACAAAATGCTGTTAAAAAAAGTTCAACTCAAATCTTTTTTATCTTAGCCGAAAATCAAAATAAATTTTTAGAAAATGAAAATTGCGATGCTTTTAGATAATCCTTTTACAAATGATAGAAGGGTTCATCGTGAAGCAAAAGAATTAGCTGCAAATGGTTATCGAGTAACGATTTTTTGTTTGAAAAAAAAATCATTACCTGATGAAGAAATTATTGATGGTTTTGTTGTTAAAAGAATTTTCCCAGAAGAGATCACCAAATTTTCAAGTGAAAAAATAGTTCGGGACATTGCAATTGAATGTTGCAAAGATTATGATATAGTGCATGCTCACGATCAATTTATGTGTGATGCTGGTGCAGCAGTAAAGAAAAAAAATCCTTCCAAAATATTTGTTTACGATTCGCACGAATTGTTTCATGCTTGGCCTTTGAACAACTTGAAAGGGCTGCCAATAAGCATTCAGCTCAAATCATTTTTGATTCGAAAATATCAAATTGCTCGTGAGAAAAGAAATGCAAAATGGGCAGATTATTTTATTACGGTGAATCAATCTCTGGCTGACATTTTGCAAAAATATTTTGGTGCAAAAGAAAAACCGTTGATTATTCGCAATGCACCAGAGTTTGAAAATATTGCTGGAAGTATTGACTTAAAAACAAAATTCAACATTCCTAAAGAAGAAAAATTGTTGGTTTTTATTGGCGCACACATTTATGCTCGAACACATAATCAAGAACAAGTGATTGATGAAATAGGTAACCAGCAAGGTTTTCACTTGTTGTATATCACCAACAATTCTAAAGGTTGTTTGGATATTAAAGCCTATGTGCAACAGAAAAATTATCACAACATTTATTTTCATGATGCAGTTAAACCAAAAGAGATTACATCTTACCTATCAGGCTGTGATGTAGGACTGGTGCCTACTTGGAACAAAAAAAATCTTTCTTATTGGTATGCACTCGACAATAAATTATTTGAATACACGATTGCTGAAATTCCAATTTTAGCGACACAACAACCTGAATACATCAATATCATTGAGCATTACAAAACTGGTGTTTGTGTTAATCCTGATGAAAAGAATGCTTACTTCAGTGGTTTGCAAAAAATTGTTGGCAATTATTCTTTTTACAAAAATAATTGCATCAATGCCAAAAAACAATTGAATTGGGG
>CAIQHW010000127.1 GCA_903871715.1 uncultured bacterium | reverse complement strand
CAGCACCTTTGGCATGTTCGCTGGCAGCATCCAAAATTTTATGAGTGGGTAAAATGAGGTGTGTTTTTTTTGAAATCAACAAATTGTTTCCAATCACAACACCTGCAGAGCGCAACTGTGCTACTTCTTTGTTAAAAATTATCGGGTCGAGTACTACACCGTTGCCAATTAAGTTGATACATTTTTCGTGCAAAATTCCAGATGGAATAGTGTGCAACACAATCTTTTTATCTTTTACAATAATGGTGTGTCCTGCATTTGGACCACCTTGAAAACGAGCCACCATATCATATTGTGGCGCTAAATAATCTACAATTTTTCCTTTGCCTTCATCGCCCCATTGCAAACCCAACAATACATCTACCATCTTATTTTTTGTTTTATTTTTTGCAAATGTAAATAGCCAATTTTGATTGGTGTGAAAAGAATTTCAACCGATGTGGATATGTGAAGTTAGGATGGAAAATAGAACACGGATGACAAAGATGGAAAGGATTTGCGCAGATTTTTTTTAATAAGGTTTTTAAAACTATAAAAAAGAAATCGGTTTTTATCAGTTCAATCTGTGTTATCCTTGTTCGAAAAAATTATTTTTTAAAGTCCTGCAAATTCAACTCTGTAGCAGTTTTCACAAAATCTTCGGTTTGGTTAGAGGCAATAATAATTAAGCGATTGTTGGAAAATTTTTCGAGCAAATTTTTGTACCAAGCAATTCCAAACTCATCCAGATTGCTGGTGGGTTCATCCAACAAAACCATCGGCACATCAGCCAACAAAGCCAAAGCCAGCTTCACACGTTGTTTCATACCTGTGCTAAAATTTTTCAAAAATTGATGCGCTTCTTTTTCTAAATTTAATAGGCGCAAAATTTCGTTTTCGCTTAAATCATTCACCCAATTTTTAAAAGTGTGTTGGAAACGAATTATTTCCAACAAAGTAAATTCTTCGGGTAATTCTACCGCAGGCGAACACCAAGAAATAAATTTAAAAATATTTTCTTGCTCAATTTTTTTTTCTTGAAAATGCCATTCGATAAATCCTTGGTTGGGAGCAGATAATCCTGCCAAAATACTCATCAATGTTGATTTACCCGAGCCGTTAGTACCTTTGATGGCAATGTGTGCAGGGCTTTGCCATGCGATATTGATGTCGTTGAAAATCCAATGGTAGTTGAATCGTTTGCCAACATTATTCAATGTTACCTTCATTGCGCTTGCTATATCCTTTAATAATTCCACGAACGCTGTTGCGAATAAAATCAATGATTTCATCTCTCTCGGCACTCACTGGCAATTCTCTTTCCACCAATGCCACAGCTTTTGAAGTGCCTAATCCTTTCACAAAAATATATCGGTACACATCCTGTATGCGGTTGATTTGCTCTTCGGTAAATCCTCTTCGGCGAATGCCTACTGAATTGATTCCTACGTATGAAAGCGGCTCACGAGCAGCTTTTACAAATGGTGGTACATCTTTTCTAATCAACGAACCGCCAGACACGAAAGCATGTTTGCCAATTTTTACAAATTGATGAACGGCTGTCATGCCGCCCAAAATAGCCCATTCATCTACTTCAATATGCCCAGCCAAATTAACATTGTTGGCTAATATGCAATTGTCACCCACAAAACAATCATGCGCAACATGCACATAAGCCATTAACAAACAATTGCTGCCCACCACTGTTTTACCAGCAGCTTTTGTACCTCGATTGATGGTTACACATTCTCTAATCGTAGTGTTATCGCCAATAAAAGTAAGGGTTTCTTCACCTTCATATTTTAAATCTTGCGGAATGGCGGAGATAACTGCACCTGGGAAAATGCGACAGTTTTTGCCAATTCGTGCGCCTTCCATAATTGTTACATTCGATTCAATCATAGTTCCTTCGCCAATCTCTACATTTTTGGCAATGGTTACAAATGGCTCTATCACTACACTTTTAGCAATTTTTGCTTGTGGATGTATGTATGAAAATGGTTGATTCATTTTTAAATAATTATGCTAATCTGCTAATTTTGAAAATTCTTTTTTAGTTTTTGCGATGTTTTATTTATTAGCACATTAGCTAATCATCACATTATCGTATTAAACTGTGTCTTCTTTGCGAACAATTTTTGCAATCAATTCGGCTTCGGTTACAATTTTATTGCCGACATAAGCAGTGCCTTTCATTTCGCAAATGCCTCTTCTGATGGGACTTAATAACTCTAATTTCAAAATTAAAGTATCACCCGGTACTACTCTGTTTTTAAATCTACACTTATCAATTTTCACAAAGTAGGTGTCATAATTTTGTGGGTCGGTTACAGTTCCTAAAGCTAAAATGCCACCAGTTTGTGCCATAGCTTCAATTTGTAAAACGCCTGGCATTACTGGGTTTCCAGGAAAATGTCCTTGAAAAAAATGTTCATTGAATGTTACATTTTTAATACCCACTACATGCGTATCACTCATCTCAATAATTTTATCCACCAACAAAAACGGATACTTGTGTGGCAATGCTTATTCAATTTGGCGAATGTCGAAAACTGGTTTTTTATTCGCATCATATTCGGGCACTACATTTCTGTTTTTCGCAGCTTTG
>CAIQHW010000126.1 GCA_903871715.1 uncultured bacterium | reverse complement strand
TTTTTTTGCTGCAGTTTCTGCATCTTTTTTTGCTGCCTTATGATTGTTGATGACATCTTCAGCTTTTTGCACTTCTTCTTGGAGATGTGCAATGCGCACTTTCAAGCCTTCTAACTCATCTTCCATGTCGCGAACCTCCATTGGTAGCTCACCACGAACGGTTTTTATTTCAGTAATTTGCGAATCGATTTTTTGCAAATGATACAATGCACGAAGTTTTTCTTCAATCGTAATTTCTTTTTCTTTGGTTGCCATTTTTAGTGAAAATATTTTACAGGATTAGTGTTAAAATTCGTTTTAAGGAGCGCAAAGGTAGGATATTTTTTCGATAATAAATCGAAAAGTAAATCAATGGTAAATTGCTCACTTTCGTAATGACCGACATCGGCAATCACAATTTTATTTTCGGCATCAAAAAATTCGTGGTATTTAAAATCGGCAGTGATAAAAAAATCGGCACCAGCTTGAATCGCTTGCGGCAACAAAAATCCGCCAGCACCGCCACACACCGCGACTTTTTTTACTTTTTTTTCTTGCAAATTAGTATGTCGAATGCAACCAACATTAAACTGTTTTTTGATGATTTGTAAAAATGAAATTTCATCCATTTCTTCTTTTAAATTACCCACCAAACCTGCACCTACGTTGGGATGCAAATTATCCAACGGATAAATATCATAAGCCACTTCTTCATACGGATGAGCTATGAACAAGGCTTTCAGAATTTTATTTTCCAAATGAGCGGCATAAATAATTTCAATTCTAGTTTCATTTTCATGATGTTGTTTTCCAATTTCGCCCGCAAACGGATTGGCATTTTCATTGCCTTTAAAAGTGCCAACGCCATCCACATTAAAACTGCATTCGTCATAATTACTAATTTGCCCAGCATCTGCTGAAAACAACGCCTGTCGGACATCTTGGGCATTAGCGATGGGTGAAAACGTAACTAATTTTTTGAGTTGATTTTTTTTCGGCAGCAAAATTTTGCATTTTTCTAAACTCAATTTTTCAGCAATTTTTAGATTAACGCCATGCAACACATTATCCAAATTGGTGTGAATGGCATAAATGGCAATATTGTTTTGAATGGCTTTTATCATTACACGTTCTACATAATTGCTGCCCGTAATTTTTTTCAAGCCCTTGAAAACAATGGGGTGATGAGCAATGATTAAGTTGCAACCATTGCTGATGGCTTCATCCAACACTTCTTCGGTGCTATCCAAACAAATTAATGCTTGGTTGATTTCCATTGTTGGATCGCCTATGATTAATCCTGCATTGTCGTAAGATTCTTGTAATGCAGCAGGGGCAATGGTTTCAAGAAATTGTAACACTTCTGCTAAAATCATTTTGGTAAAAATTTTGAAGCACAAATCTATCTAAAAAAATGTTGCGATAAATTTTTCTACGAAGCAGAAGCGGCAGGGATTGAAGTGGAAATCCTTTTGCAGCGTAGGTTTTGAGCGTTGGGCAAAAGATTGAAACGAAAAGCCCGTGTGCCGCCCAAAAATTTCGTTTTCTGCTAAAATGAATTTTCAACAATGATGAACTGCTTAATTAATAACAGCTTTTGCCATTGCTTTTTTTTGTTTCAATAAATTTGTTGGAATAAATTTCGTTACAGAATTTTGAAATCAATTTTCGTTAAATTGCGCAAAGCCTTTGCTCATCAATGTTTCCACAAAATAATTGTTTGTGGTTTGTGGATGATTTTGTTTTGTAGCAATTCTTTTTCGCAAACAAAATTTGCAAACCCGAAAGATTTAACACGAATTTTATTTTTACTGGATGGTTCGCAAAGCATGGGCAATGGCTGGGATAGAAGCAGCCGCATGGAGGAAGCGAAAAGAATTTTGAGTGCGCTGGCAGATAGTTTGAGCCACCTACAAAATGTAGAATTGGGTTTAAGAGTGTATGGACATCAATCAGACCAATCGCTTGGAAACTGCCACGACACTCGATTGGAGGTGCCTTTTAGCAAAAGCAGTTGTCGTTTTATCAAAAAAAAACTAGAGAGTATTCATCCGCAAGGCATTACGCCGATTGCGTTATCGCTACAAAAATGTGCAGTTGATTTTCCAAAAGATGAAAGCCGAAATGTGGTGATTTTAATCACGGATGGCGCCGAATCGTGCGGCGGCAACCCTTGTGCAATTGCGAAAGATTTGCAATCGAAAGGAATTATTTTGAAACCATTTATCATTGGTTTGGGTGTTGAAAAAGAAATCAGCACCGATTTAGAATGTATTGGCAAATACACCAATGCGCCCGACAGCAAAGCGTTTGAAGATATTATTGCCAACACGATTAGCATTGTGTTGAACCGAACAACGGTGGAAGTGGATTTGATGGACAGCCGCGAAAAACCTAATGAAACGGCTGTGAATATGACTTTCTACGATGCACAAACGATGACGGTGCGATACGATTTGTATCACACTTTGAATGTAAGAGGCAATCCCGATACGTTGAATTTGGACCCGATTGTGAAATATAATTTGGATGTGCACACCATTCCACCATTGGAACAAAACAATATTTTGCTCACTTCTAATTCGCATAATACGATTGTATTAAATGCTCCGCAAGGCGCATTGCATATAGGTTCGGCGAATAAAAATGATGTGAAAATTTTG
>CAIQHW010000125.1 GCA_903871715.1 uncultured bacterium | reverse complement strand
TTGCGCAAACGCTTTTTACGTTTGTGAGTTGCAATTTTATGACGTTTTCTTTTCTTTCCGCAAGGCATAATCTTTAATGTCTTTGTTTGTTAAAAAATAAATTTATTGTAAAAATTTGAAAAAGTTTTGGGCTTTATCAATTGAATTTTTCAATCAGTTTTTTTACTTCGGCTTTTGCTTTTTCATCTTGCAAATGTTGTTCACATTGTTGCAAAGTTGCTTTCGCATTTGCCATTTCGCCTTTTTGCGCATAGGCGTTAGCCAGCGTCAAATAAGCATCCGTGTAGGTTGGGTTGAGGGAAATTATTTTCTTTAACCGAATAATTGCTTTATCAAACTGCCCCGAAACGACCGCAAATTTAGCTAAAACAAAGTTAGCTTTCAAATTATTTGGCGATTTTTTTACAATTCCCAATAAAATTGGCACGCCATCCATCACCTGTCCCCTGCCTTCCATCAGCAATGCAGCCATGTTTACTTTGTTGTCAATATTGTTGGTATCCAATTCAATAGCACGTTGCAAAGTGCTAAAAGCTTCATCACACAATGATTTGCGCATATTGCTATCCGCTGCATTTTCAAAAGCATCGGTCAACATTGCACCAGCGTTAGCAAAATCTGAAGGCTGCGAAGTAGCTTCAGCCAATTGTTTGGTGTATTCTGCCGAAATAATTTTGCTACCATTTTGTTGCCAAACAGCAATTAATTTTTTCAACAAAATTATTTTTTGAGCAGAATTTGCTGTGGATAATTGTTGCGAAAGCGAATCAATATTTTTGCTTTGTGATGGCTGCAAATTGATTTTTGCTTGGGTAATGATATTGCTCAAATCCAACGCCATAGTAGGTTTCGATTCTGGCATTGGATGACCGCCAGCCACAAAATCGGTTTTAACAGGTGCAGTAGTTTTGGCAAAAAAATAAATAGCAGCTACTAAAATTGCGCCGCCAACAATTAAATGAATCGGTTTTATTTTCAACGTTATTTTTTTTCGGTAAAATTAGTGGATTTAATTTCTTGCAAAAATTCTTTGGCGGGTTTAAATGCAGGGATGTGATGTTCGGGAATTTTTATTTCGATATTTTTCTTCACAATTCTACCAACTTTTGCTGCTCGTTTTTTTAAAATAAAACTGCCAAAGCCGCGTATGTAAACATTTTCGCCCGATTTCATCGCATCTTTAATGTCTTTTAAAAGTGCTTCTACTGTTACCAAAACATCCACTTTTGGGATGCCAGTTTTTTGATGAATTGAATTTACCAAATCAATTTTTCGCATGGTGATAAAGGTTTGTAACGATATAATTTTGAAATAAAAGTAGCTGGATTTTTTTTGTGTCCGCGATTTTTTATGCACTAAAAATCAACAACCTAAATTTTAATCGCAAAAATAGGTTTCAAATTGTAAGTTTGAACCCACAAATTTTTCATGAAAAAAAACAAACTCACCATTTTTATTTTCGTTGCCATGTTGCTTGGAATTATTATTGGTAGCTTATTGCACCAAAATAATTTAATCGCCAATGGCAAAGCCGATGTGGCTTTTTACACTGATAAAATTTCCATTGCTACCAAAATATTTTTGAATCTTATCAAAATGATTATTGGTCCGCTGGTGTTTTCATCATTAGTTGTGGGCGTTGCAAAGTTAGGCGACATCAAGGTTGTGGGCAGGGTTGGCGGCAAAACTTTATCATGGTTTATTTTTGCCACATTCATTTCTTTATCGCTGGGCATGTTGTTAGTTAATTTTTTTCAACCCGGTGCTTCGATGCATATCCCGCTTCCAAATGAATCGGTAAAAATCGGTGTGGTAGCGGCTTCGATGAATGTAAACGATTTTGCTTCGCACATTTTTCCTACTTCAATTTTTAAAGCAATGGCTGAAAATGAAATTTTGCAAATCATTATTTTCAGTTTGTTTTTTGGTGTGGCTTGCGCTGCCATGCCCGACATTGCTTCACCAGTTATTAAAGCGTTGGATGCGGTTACACACATCATGCTAAAGGTTACACACTTTGTGATGAACTTTGCACCCATAGCGGTTTTTGCAGCCATTAGTTCGGTAATTGCACAAAATGGTTTGGAGGTTTTAGCCACGTTTGGCAAACTGATTGGCGAATTTTATTTAGGATTATTTTTGCTTTGGTGCATTTTAATTTTGTTAGGCTTTTTAGTAATTGGAAAACGAATTACGAAACTCATCTATTCCATCAAAGATGCTGTGTTGTTGGCTTTTAGCACTGCCAGCAGCGAATCGGCATTTCCAAAATTGATTCAACAATTAGAGCGGTTTGGTTGCAGCAATAAAATTGTGAGCTTCGTTTTGCCGCTTGGCTATTCATTTAATTTAGATGGAAGCATGATGTACATGACGTTTGCATCGTTGTTTATCGCTCAATGTTATCATATAGAACTAACTTTTGCGCAGCAATTAAGTATGTTGTTGATTTTGATGCTCACCAGCAAAGGCATAGCTGGCGTGCCTCGAGCATCATTGGTAGTAATTTCTGGCGCACTATCTACGTTTCATATTCCCGAAGCAGGTTTGTTATTATTGATGGGCATCGACCAAGTTTTAGACATGGGTCGCTCAGCAACAAATGTAGTTGGAAATGCAGTAGCAACAAGCGTTGTAAGCAAATGGGAAAATGAATTAAAATAGTTATTGAAAAAGAAAATAAAAACCTGAAAAAGTTTGTTCTTTAATTTGCAAAAAGCAAAAATATTTTTTCATGCTAAAAGAAAAATTTAACGATTTAGGGTTTGGTTCAAAAACGGGTTATCAAAAAACTCGATTGATGAATCAGGATGGAACCTTCACGGTTGAACGCCGTGGACTCAATCCCATGGATACTTTCAGCATGTATCATTATTTGATTGAAGTAGATTTGTGGCAGTTTTTAATGGTGATGCTGGTGGGTTATGTAGTGATGAATGTGGCTTTCGCATTGAGTTACGTGGCAATTGGTGTAGAACACATCGGGCTAATCAACAACAATAATTTTGTTGAAAATTTTATAGAATCATTTTTCTTTAGCACACAAACATTTACAACTGTTGGCTACGGAAGGCTTAATCCACAAGGGTTTGCAGCCAATTTAATTTCGTCCATTGAATCGTTTGCTGGCTTGTTGGCATTTGCATTAGCCACAGGTTTATTGTATGGGCGATTTGCTCGACCAAAATCGAATATCATTTACAGCAAAAATGCTTTGATTGCGCCCTATGCGCCAACTGGCAAGGCTTTCATGTTTCGTATGGCAAACCGATTGAAACACACTTTGATTGATACGCAAGCGCAAATTAATTTAGCCTATTTTGAAATTGGCAATACGCAAACCAGAAAATTTACACCGTTAACCTTAGAACGTGATAAAATTACATTGCTTCCTACGATGTGGACTATCGTGCATCCAATTGATGCCGAAAGCCCTTTGTATAACAAGTCGGAAAAGGATTTGGAAGAAATGGATGTAGAGTTTTTAGTAATGATGAGAGCGTATGATGAAGTGTTTTCGCAAACTGTACACAGCCGATTTTCGTTTAAATATCACGATATAATTTGGGGTGCAAAGTTTGTACAAGCCGTTGATTATTCTGATGTGCATCATCCTTTTATGGAATTAAATAAATTGGGCGATTACGAAAAAGTGGACATGCAGTAAAATCGAAAAAATAAATACCTTTGCGCCGATTTTTTTTTCAAAAACAAAATCGAAAAATGGAATCAACTATAATTTCAACAACACCAAACACCATGCAATTATTTGAACAAATTTCAACCAACAATCATGAGCAAGTAGTTTTTTGTCATGATAAAGCTTCGGGATTAAAATCTATCATTGCCATACACAACACCACTTTGGGACCAGCTTTGGGCGGCACTCGATTTTGGAATTATGCCAACGATGCCGATGCCATCCGCGATGTGTTGCGCCTTTCAAGAGGTATGACTTATAAAGCTGCCATCAGCGGATTAAATTTGGGTGGTGGAAAAGCAGTTATCATTGGCAATTCAGCCACCGATAAAAGCGAAACATTATGGCGCAGATACGGCAAATTTGTAAACAGTTTGAACGGAAAATATATTACTGCTGAAGATGTGGGTACCAACACTGCCGACATGGAATATATTGCCATGGAAACCAAACACGTTACTGGCATTCCCGAATACATGGGCGGAAGCGGCGACCCATCACCAGTTACAGCCTACACCACTTTTTTGGGCATGAAAGCTTCAGCCAAAAAAGCGTATGGCAATGATTCATTGAATGGTAAGATTGTGGCTGTGCAAGGCGCAGGACATGTGGCTGGATATTTAATCGAAATGTTGGTGAAAGACGGCGCAACCGTTTATGTTACTGACATTGCCACTGATAAAGTGAAAGCGTTGCAAAATAAATTTAGTGGTATCAACGCAGTTGAACCCGATGCCATTTATGATGTGAAAATGGATATTTATGCGCCGTGTGCGATGGGTGCAACGGTGAATGAAAATACTTTAAGTCGCTTGAAATGCGCTATCATAGCTGGTTGCGCCAATAATCAATTAGAAGATGAAGTGGTGCATGGCAATGCTGTGAAAAATATGGGCATGTTGTATGCACCTGATTTTTTGATTAATGCAGGTGGTTTGATAAATGTTTATACCGAAATGTTGGGCTACAATCGCGAACGAGCCATGGGCAAAGCTGACAAGGTGTATGGTTTAACTTTGGATATTTATAACACAGCTGAAAAAGAAAACATTACATCGCACCAAGCCGCATTAATGCTGGCTGAAAAGCGCATTGCCGAAATTGCAAAACTGAAATCGATGTTGTAGTTTTTATTTCAACAGAAAACAAAAAAGGCAAAAATTGAAAAAGTTTTCGCCTTTTTTGTTTTCATATCTTCGCCAAAAAAAACGCATGAATTTATTGTTGCCCTATTTAATTATCGCAGCCAAATCAGTGGCTGTTTATTTATTCATTATTGCAGCTATTCGCATTTTTGGAAAGAAAGAATTGGCGCAGCTTTCCGTGATTGATTTGGTGTTTATTTTGTTGATAAGCAACAGTGTTCAAAATGCGATGGTGGGTAATGATACATCGCTACAAGGTGGCATGATAGCGGCTTTGGGCTTATTTATTGCCAACTACATTTTTAAATTTTTGCTGCGCAAATTTCCAAAGTTTGGTAACAAAATTCAAGGCGAAAAATTAGTTTTAGTACACGAAGGCAAAGTGCTAAAAAGCAATCTCTCCAAATCAATGCTTACTATGGAAGAATTAGAACAAGCCACTCGTGAGCATGGTGTAAAAAAAATTAGCGAAGTAGATTTAGCTGTGTTGGAAGTTGATGGCAACATTAGCATTTTATCAAAAGATTATTCGCACAAAACAGTGCGCCGAGCCAAAAAAGTGCAATTGTCGCACAATCCATAAAATGTTTTTTTGTAAAAAACTATTTCCATTGGCTACTGCTTATCTTCGCTTTTTCAAAAAATAAAATCGCATGTACACCATTGCCATACACGGCGGCGCAGGCGCAGTAACCCGACAAACTATTGCAGCCGATGACGACCCAAAATTTAGAGCAGGCTTAAAAGCTGCCTTGCAAGCAGCTTCCAACATTTTAAAACATGATGGCTCGGCTTTAGATGCTGTGGAAGCCGCAGTAAAATGTTTGGAAGATAATCCATTGTTCAATGCTGGAAAGGGCGCAGTTTACACCAAAAAAGGTGTGCACGAATTAGATGCCGCCATTATGGATGGAAAAAACCTGCAAGCTGGTGCCATAGCAGGTGTGCGTAATGTAAAAAATCCAGTTTCTTTTGCAAAAGTAGTAATGGAAAAAAGCGGACATGTTTTATTAAGCGGCAAAGGCGCAAACGATTATGCCTTGAAAATGAAAATTGAAATGGAATCGGATGATTATTTCTACACTAAACAACGCTACGACCAATGGTTGCAGGTGCGCCACACCGATTTTTATCATCTCGACCATATTGTTGAAGAAATTCCTGAACGCAAATTTGGAACAGTGGGCGCAGTGGTGATGGACAACAGCGGCAGCCTGGCAGCCGCCACCAGCACAGGCGGCATGATTAACAAACAATTTGGGCGCATTGGCGATAGCCCATTAATTGGTGCTGGCACTTATGCCAATAATCAAACTTGTGCCATTAGCTGCACTGGGCATGGCGAGCTGTTTATTAGAGCTGTAGCGGCTTACGATGTTTCGTGTTTGATGGAATACAAAAACTTATCGTTGCACGAAGCCATGCAAAAAGTAGTAAATGAAAAATTAAAAAACATGCACGCCGAAGGTGGCATGATTGGCGCAGATGCAAAAGGTAACTTAAGTTTTGTGTTTAATGCACAAGGTATGCACCGTGGAAGCATTGATGCCAAAGGTGTTGAGTATGTGGCGTTGTATGGGGATGAGTAAATGAAGACTTTTCCATTAGCCTTGTCTTCGTTCTATTTCTTTTCTTAAAAAACTAAAATGAAACTTTTTCCCAACTTAGTAAAAGGCGTAACCGAATCGCTACAATTTATTTTTGAAAAAAATTATCAAGCTGATAAAGTGCTCGATTATTTATTCAAAGGCAATCCTAAATGGGGTGCTCGTGATAGAGCTTTTGTTGCCGAATCGGTATATGATATGGTTCGCAGCTGGCGCAAGCTGTG
>CAIQHW010000124.1 GCA_903871715.1 uncultured bacterium | reverse complement strand
TAAATTTCTACAAATGCAGTTCCACGATGAGCATTAGCACGTTTCAAAACTTCTTGCAAATGTTTTGGGTCTCTATCCATGCTACGGCTGACAAATGAGCAATCAGAACCTAATGCCAACGCAGCAGGGTTAAACGGATGGTCAATTGAACCCATCGGCGAAGATTTGGTAACCTTATTCTCTTCTGAAGTCGGAGAATATTGTCCTTTCGTCAAACCATAAATTTGATTGTTGAACACCAACATTTTTACATCCACATTTCTACGGAATAGATGTATGGTATGACCAGCACCAATACTCATACTGTCGCCATCACCGCTGATAATCCAAACGTTCAAATCAGGACGAGCTGATTTTAAACCACTTGCAATGGCAGTTGCACGACCATGAATGGTGTGCAATCCATACGTATTCATGTAATAAGGGAAACGGCTACTACAGCCAATTCCACTCACAAACACCGTGTTTTCTAATGTTGCGCCAACTTGAGGCAACACAGTTTGCACTTGTTTTAAAATACTATAATCACCGCAACCAGGACACCAACGAATATCTTGGTCGTTAGCAAAATCTTTGGCGGTTAAAGGAGCTGTTGTTACTTCACTCATGTTAATTTACAATTTTCAATTAGCAAATATCAATTTAGAAAATGCTAATCAGTTATTAATTTTTTATTTTGATGACTCGATAATTTTGAAAACAATCTTTATAATTTCTTCACAATCATCAAGCAGAGATAAGAACATTTTTTCATCAATCAATTCTGTTTCTTTTAAAAGCCTTAGCCAATATTTGGTCTCTTTAGCTTCTGAATAAACAACTCCAAACTTAGCTATGAACTCTTTTCTGCTTCTGCTTGCAATGGCTTCTTCGGCATTTGCACCAATTGAAGTTCCGCTTCTTAAAACTTGTTTGGCAAGCACAAACTCTTTTTTCTTTTCAATCAAAAACCAATTCAACTTTACAATTCTAACAGCAAAAGAAAATGTTTTTTGTAAAATAATATTTTCACTTCCGCCTGCCATCTTTTTAATTTTCAATTAGCAAATATCAATTAACAATATAAGGCGCAAGATTGTATTTCAATTGATATTTGTTCATTGTTATTTGCTATAATTGGTCTTAATAAATTCTTTCAATTCTGTTTTTGAAATTGGTGTTCCCTGTGTTTTGTTATAACCTTTTGCATCCACCAAATATTTGTCACGAACCACTTTTATGAATTGTCCGCTGTTGATTTCAGGCATAATCACATGTTCGAAATTCTTCAACACTTCTCCTAAATTTTTTGGCAATGGATTCATGTAGCGAACGTGTGCATGGCTGATTGAGTAACCTTCTTCAATCAAATCTAACACAGTTGATTTAATCGAACCATAAGTTGAACCCCAACCTAATACTAATATTTTTCCTTTTTCGGCACCAACTTCAATTTTTTGCAAAGGCATATAATCAGCTACTTTTTCCACTTTTGCAGCTCTCATTTTAATCATGAATTCATGATTTTCTGGGTCGTAGCTTACATTACCAGTTTCATGTTGTTTTTCCAATCCACCCAAACGGTGCATCAATCCAGGTGTTCCAGGTGTTACCCATGGACGAGCTAATTTTTCATCGCGTTTGTAAGGCAAAAATTTAGTTTCGCCTTCATCCAATTTTGTTTTAAATTTTACTTCGATAGGCGCAATATCACTGGCTTTCGGGAATTTCCAAGGCTCTGCACCATTGGCAATATAACCATCGCTCAATAACATCACAGGCACCATGTGTTGCAATGCGATACGGCATGCTTCAATAGTAACTTCAAAACAGTCACTTGGTGTTGATGTAGAAATCACTACCATCGGGCATTCGCCGTTTCTACCATATAATGCTTGCAATAAATCTGCTTGTTCAGTTTTTGTTGGTAACCCTGTAGAAGGTCCGCCACGTTGAATATTCACCACAACTAATGGTAATTCCATCATCACTGCTAAACCAATCGCTTCGCCTTTTAAAGCAATACCAGGTCCTGAAGATGTTGTGATAGCTAAGTTTCCACCGTAAGCAGCTCCTATGGCTGCACAGATAGATGCAATTTCATCTTCGCATTGCATAGTGCGAACGCCAAAGTTTTTGTATTTTGATAAATCGTGTAAAATATCTGATGCTGGTGTGATGGGATAAGAAGCCAAAAATAACGGCAAACCACTTTTTTGCGAAGCTGCTACAAAACCCATAGCCACAGCCTGATTACCCATGATACTGCGATAAGTTCC
>CAIQHW010000123.1 GCA_903871715.1 uncultured bacterium | reverse complement strand
CCTTTCATTCATTACACAATTTGCAGCAGCATTTGGATTGCTCCCATTTTTTGCTATGTTTATTTTTGCTTGAAGATTAAAATTGTAATCGCTAAAGTTCATTCCCGAACTTCTAACTTGAATAGTTTGATTCTCGAAACCAGCTTCATACAAGGTTTTGCGCAATACTAAACTATCGCCAATAATATTTTTAAAAGGCATAGTTTGCAACAAAAAAGTGCTGGAATAAGTATGCAAAACTAAATTGCTTACCAAAGAATCTTTTGTACCAAATGTATCAATAGATGGCACAGAAATATGCTGTGGTAAATAGTTGAGTGAATCAAATTTTGCATCGCTACTGCGCCGATATTGGTTATCAATTCGCAATAAATATTGAACTCGGAAAAATGGAACATAATGATGTAAAATTGTTGTGTCGTTAATTTTTTTGTTGTAGTTTTTTCCAAAATCATAGCTGTTCGCAAATTGCCAACTGTCTTCTTTTATTTTAGTGTATGCGGCTGAAAGGTTGATGGGCACTACGTTTTTGTTGATGTAGCTGTTCTCGTAAATCGAATCATTGGTGGTGCCGCCATTTTGTTGAAATGAAAAACGATTGAGCATATAACCTACTTGTGAATGAAATCTTTCGTTGTTTGTTATAAATGTTGTAGCCAAAAAAAGGTCGTGATTGATAGTAGTTTGACGTTGATAAAATCCTTCTGAATTGACATATCGATAGTTGCCATCGAAGTGAATATTTTTGGTCAAATTTTGTGAATGAACTGCCTGCAGCAAATTTTCATTTTTCAATCCTACCACATAATATAAATCGGAATAAGCTTTTTGATAAGTGTTGTAAAATAGCCTATCATCAAAATGAAATCGCATTGGTTCAAGCGCATCCGCATTGGCATTGAAGCCAAACGGCACATTTTTAAATTGATAAAATTGATACACTGGTTGCCCCAAATTTCCCAAATCAAAATAGAAAGGATACTTTTCATTTTGCGCAGGATGATACAAATGCATATCATTCAGCGAAGTATCTATCGGCTTGCTTTCATCCACTGCATTAAAATGATAAGAAGTGATTTGTGCAGAATCTATTTTGAAAATGTTTTGTGCCGAATAGCCTTTCTGTTGTGCATTTGCAGCTAACAAGTCATTTATTAAAAACAAAAAAAGGAAAAATATTTTGCGCAAAATTTTCAAAAAATAATTTTCACAAAGAAAAATAATTTCGTTTCAATTATTGCTTTTCAAAGCGATTCATTTTTCTACATTTACGATTCGTTAAAAGTTTATTTTAACAAAGTCCAATCTAAAATGAAAATTGTTTTCACTGTAACTAACGAACTAAATTTCGACCAACGAATGCAACGTATTTGCACATCGTTAATAGGTGCAAATCATCAAGTAACCTTAATTGGATGGCAATTGAAAAATGCGCCAACCCTTACCCAACAAGATTTTCAACAAAAACGATTGCCATTGTTTTTTCAAAAAGGGAAATTGCGCTACATCGAAACCAACATAAAATTGCTCTGGTTTTTGCTGTTTGTAAAATGTGATCTAATTGGTGCAATTGATTTAGATACCATCTTTCCATGTTGGTTGGTAGCTACTATTCGAGGTAAAAAAATAGTGTACGATGCACACGAATATTTTACCGAGCTGGAAGAAATTGTTCGCCGCCCGATGATAAAAAAAGTGTGGTTGGCGGTGGAAAAATTTTGTGTGCCGAAAATTAAAAATGGCTACACCATTTCAAATTCTTACGCCAATTTGTTTCATAAAAATTATGGTGTAAATTATGAGGTGATACGAAATATCGCTTTGCTAAAACCAATTCCTGTTGTTGAAAAAATGAAAAGAATAATTTTGTATCAAGGCGCCGTAAGCGAAGGTAGAGGCTTGTTTCAGTTAGTTGATGCCATGAAAATGGTGGATGCTAAATTAATTATTTGCGGACAAGGCAATGTTTTTGAAGCATTGAAAAATTTCATCGCACAAAAAGAATGGCAACACAAAATTGAGTTGAAAGGATTTGTGGCACCACAAGAATTATTTCAACTCACACCACAAGCTATGGTTGGTATTACGCTTTTTGAAACCAAAGGCTTGAGCAATTATTATTCCTTAGCAAATCGCTTTTTCGATTATTTGCATGCAGGCATTCCGCAGCTTTGCAACGCTTATCCCGAGTACGTTTCCATCAATCAACAATTTGAAATTGCTACATTAATTGAAAAACCAACAACTGAATTAATAACTACTGCATTGAACAAAATGCTTGATGACACAGCATTTTACGACCACCTTTGCAAAAATTGTTTACAAGCCCGTGAAGTTTTTAATTGGCAAACTGAGCAAAAAAAGCTGCTAAAATTTTTCGAGCGAAAGGAATTGTGTGGCTAAACAATTCATCGCATCAAGTTGTTATTCGGAATAAACTCACAAAAAAAAATTCAAATTTTATCATGAAATATCTTTTACTCCTAACCTTGTTTTTATGTTTTTCTTCGCCAATTTTTTCACAAAAATTAGATTCTACCAACATCAAAGTATTGATTGTGATTGCACACCCCGATGATGAAACAGGCTGTGCTGGTGCGGTTTACAAGCTTACCCACGATTACAAAGCAAAAGTTGATTTGGTGTGCATCACCAATGGCGAAGGCGGTTATAAATATTCTACATTGGGCAACGAATTTTATGGCATCGAATTAACCGACCCAAAAATTGGCAGACAATATTTGCCAGCCATTCGTAAAAGAGAACTGATGAGTGCAGGAAAAATGTTGGGCATTCGCAACTTTTTTTTCTTAGACCAATTGGATGATAAATATTTCTTAAATCCAAAAGCACCGCTCGATACGTTTTGGAATATCTTAATCGTAAAAACACGATTAACCGAAATTATGAGCCGCGAAACTTACGATTTTGTTTTTTGTTTGTTGCCTGTGCCAGCTACACATGCACATCATAAAGCTGCTACCATTATGGCTTTGCGAACGATTAAAGATTTACCCGAAAATAAAAAACCAATTATTTTAGGCATGGATGTTCGCAATGAAAATGATACCACTAAACAAAAATTTGCAGTGTTAGAAAATTATCCCGAAACAAAATTGAAAGAAAATATTACGCCATTTCAATTCAACCGAAATCAAAAATTTGGTTTCAAAAATTCGTTAGATTATCACATCATAGCCAACTGGGAAATTGCCGAACACAAATCGCAAGGCACCATGCAATTAGCAGCAGGCAAAGGCGATTTGGAGCTTTTTAATTATTTCGATTTGAATAATGCTAACGCAATTTCAAAGACAAACGAGCTGTTTCGATTGCTAAAAATCAATCATTATCCTGTGCTAAAATATTAATTTCATTTTGCCCGAAACCTCACCAACACTGCAACGCAAGCTCGGTTTGCCCGAAGCCGTATCATTAAACATGATTGATATGGTGGGCATTGGTCCGTTTGTTACTTTGCCATTAATTATGCAATTGATGCCAGGCAAAAATGCTTTGCTGGCTTGGCTTTTAGGTGCATTGTTATCCATTTTAGATAGTTTAGTTTGGAGCGAATTGGGCGCAGCTTATCCCGAAGCTGGCGGCAGTTATCAATTTTTGAAAATCATTTTTGGTAAAAAATTCGGACGATTATTTTCATTTCTTTACACTTGGCAAACTGCCATACAAGCCCCATTGGTAGTGGCTTCTGGTGCAATTGGCTTTTCGCAATACTTTGAATATTTAATACCGATGCCGATTTGGTGGCAACAAAAATTGGTGTGTGTTTTATTAATTGCTGCGCTTTATTTTTTGTTGAATCGAAATATTGTTTCCACAGGAAAATTGTCAAAGGCTTTGTGG
>CAIQHW010000122.1 GCA_903871715.1 uncultured bacterium | reverse complement strand
CGACTCCAGCAACAAATCTTTTTTAAACACTAAAAATTAATTCTTAACTTTGATTCATCAACAAAAATGTGTCTCTTATTTTTTTACCTCTTTAGTTCACTTTCTTTTGAAGACGTACAATTTGCCATTGATTATTTTTCCAAACCCTGCTCATCAGTCAGCAGTAATCAGTTTACAGTCTTCAGTAAATTCAGCATCGATTAAATTAATCAACATCACCGGTCAAACAGTGATGGAAAAACAAAACCAATCAGGCAATCAATTCAATATTGATTTATCAACTCAACCACAAGGCATTTATTTCATCGAAGTGAAAGAAAATGAAAAAGTGTGGAGAGGCAAAGTGGTGAAGGAATAAATCAGTTAGTAAAGTTGAAAGTTTATAAAGTTTGTAAAGAAAAAAATCCACCGTTTTGAAAAAGACGGTGGATTTTTTTTTGATAATCGAAATGGGAAGTATAAATTTGCAACATGAAAAAAACAGTTACCTTTTTTACTTTCATTTTTTGTACCGCCATCGCTCAAGCTCAATCTTGGAGCGAATTGGGTGGAACAAACGGTGCTTGGGGCAATGGCAACATTAATACCATGTTTGTAGATGCGCAAGGCGCATTAAATATTGCTGGTGATTTTAATGCCAGTGGAGCTAGGTATGTAGGTATATTTAATGACACTGTTTTTACAGCATTAGGTCATACTAATCTGCTTTCGGTGGGCAACACTATCAATTCTATTTGTGCTGATAAGTATGGCAATGTATATGCCGCAGGTTTTTTTGTTAATTCCAATACAAATGGATATGTAGCTAAATGGGATAAAGCAAAGGATTCGTTGAGTGAATTGGGTGGCATAAATTCATTAGCAGCTAATGGTAGGATTACTAGTATTTGTAGCGATACAGCAGGAAATATTTATGCAGCAGGTTATTTTACTAATGCAAGTGGCAAATTTTATGTGGCTAAATGGGATGGTATCAATTGGAGCGAAGTGGGTGGATTAAATGCATTATCGGCTAATAATTACATTTCATCAATAACCTTTGATAAGGGAGGTAATTTATACGCTGCTGGAAGTTTTACCAATTCAAGCGGAAAAAAGTATGTGGCAAAATGGAATGGTACTGCATGGAGCGAAGTAACGGGGCTAAATGCTAATAGTGTTATCAATTGTATATTTTGTGATAAAACTAATGCAATTTATGCAGCAGGATATTTTACTAACAGCAGCGGTAGCCAATATGTAGCAAAATGGAACGGTTCAAATTGGAGCGAAGTAGGCGGAGCTAATTCTTTAGCAGCTAATTTTGTTATATCAGCTATTTGCAGCGATACAGCAGGCAATGTTTATGCAGCTGGGCAGTTTACTAATGCTGGTGGTCAGTTTTATGTAGCTAAATGGAATAAGCAAGCTAACGTATGGAGCGAATTGGGCGGTGGAAATAGTTTAGGAGCTTCCAGCTTTATTAATACTATTTGCAACGATGAAGAAGGCAACATTTATGCAGCAGGACAATTTACAAATGGTATCGGTCAACGTTATGTAGCCAAATATACCTTGCACAATTGTCTTGTGAAACCTATTGCTATGTTTACCATATCACCCGATACACTTCAACCCCATCATTGGTTTGCTTTAAATCAATGCTCGGGTGCTGGTCAATTGCAATATGCTTGGAGTTGGGGCGACCATTCAACTAACGATACTGGTGCTACACCAACACATACTTATGCTTCACCAGGTTATTACAATGTGTGTGTAACAGTTATGGATAGTGCTAAGTGTAAAAGCCACTATTGCGATTCTTCTACTTACATCAATCGAAATAGTGCTGCCAACTCAATGGCATACATCAATGTAGTAAAATCTTTACCAGTAAAAAGTGGGTTACAAGAAGTTAACAGTATTTCCATCCATATTTGCCCCAATCCTACAAATAAGTCATTAGTTATCAGTATGCAGTCATTCGTAAATGTGGCTACCATCAAACTCATCAATCTCGCAGGGCAAACTGTAATAGAAAAACAAAACGAAAGTGGCAATCAATTTACGCTTGATTTAACCAACCAAACCGCAGGCATTTATTTTGTTGAAGTGCAGCAAGGTGGTAATGTGTGGAGAGGGAAAGTGGTGAAAGAATAATGAGATAATATGCTAATTTGCTAATGAAAAAAATCCACCGTTTTGAAAAAGACGGTGGATTTTTTTTGAATCAAGATAGGAGAACAATTTCTATCAGCCCTTATTTTTTGTTACTGCTATTTTCAACAACACTTGACCATGATAATGCTTATCAGTAGTGGTTTTTATTGCACAATCAATTTACCACTTTTGATGTTATTGCCAGCTTTCCATTCATAAATATAAACGCTACTGTTGGGCAACATTGTATTTTCGGTTGCTCCTTTCT
>CAIQHW010000121.1 GCA_903871715.1 uncultured bacterium | reverse complement strand
GCTGCCCATTGAACGAGCATGAGGATTTTCATTATATCCTTTCACATGCTTTTTATGTCTGTTCGCTAATTCAGTAGGAATCAATATTTCAACTGGTTCACCTAATAATTCATCCGCATCATAACCAAACAATTTTTCGATGCTTGGATTCGCTCTAACAATTTTTCCTTTTTCATTCACTACCAAAATTCCTTCGTTAGCATATTTAAATAGCGCTTCAATTTCTTCCATTTTTTCTTCAGAATATTTGTTGCTAAAAGTAAGCATTTTGCGAACGAAAATTTTTGATTAAAAAATTGAATTTTAATGACGATGGCAACAATCTAAAGTGTGATGCTGTGCATTCATTTTCGGACTTAAATACGGAATACCAATTCCCAAGCCTCTTACAAGCAATAAACTTCCAATTAGTAACATCACAATCGGAAATGATTTTCGGATTTGCTGACGAAATTTAACACTTAACCAACTGCCTAAAAATGCAACCGACCACATGGCAGGCACAGTGCCTAATCCGAAAAAAATCATGAACAATATGCCTGAAAAAATATTGCCAGTTGCAATTGAACCAGCAGCAGCCATATATACCAAACCGCATGGCAGCAAGCCATTCAGCACACCAATAAAAAATAACGAGCTTGATTTTTTTGATTGAAAAAGCAAACTTAATTGATGCCTGATTTTTCCAAAAACCGAATTGATGAAAAATTGTGTGTTGGAAATTTGATTTATTTTTTTTGAAAACAACACTACAAAAATGATAAGTAAACCCAGAATGATGGAGAGTTTTTGTTGCCAACCAAAAAAAGAAAAACTTTGCCCGATAATCCCGAACAAAGCTCCAAATGCGCTGTAAGTAAACACTCTACCCAAGTTGTAAATTAATACACCGACGAATTTTTGAAAATTATTTTGAGCATTGATTGGCAACGACAAAGCCAAAGGTCCACACATGCCAACACAGTGAAAACTGCCCAATATTCCTAGTGCAAACGCCGATATGAAAAGTTGGTAATTCAATTTTACAACATCATTTTGTGTTCAAAATAATAATCTACACCATCTACTTTCCATGTCAAATGAATTTCGTGTAGGCCTTTATTGACGGCAGGTATAGGCAAAATCCATTCGTTGTTTTTAGTCTCAAAATTTTTAGTATAATCTTTGTTTTCATCCGAAGGGCAATACAATTTTACAGAGCCTTCAATAGTTTTATTGTCAAAATCTTTTGGAAAATGAATCAACAACTTTCCATCTTGCTCATCAACTTTAACAGCCGCAGAAAGGTGTGAGACATTGTTTTCTTGATTGATTTTGTCCTGATGCTTTAATTCCTCAGCATAATAATTTGGTGTTACCAAATCCATTTTTTCATTCATTGATTTGATAGCTAAGAATGCAATTCCAGCTGCAAAAGCCAGATAAACAAAGAGTATTTTATATCCCCAATTCATATTTATAGTGTTTAATTGTTTTGTTTTTTGAGCCATGAATGCACGAAAGATAGAACGCTGATGACGCTGATTTTTATGATTTAATCTGATGATAAAAATTGCTGAAAGCCTTTTATTTGTTCGCTTGCGAACCATCATAACTCATCATAATTATCATGATAATCTGCGTTCTATTGTTGTTTAGTTTTTGTCTTTTCAAACTTTAAGAACTTGATAAACTTTACTAACTCAATTATATTTTTCTGGTCCAATAAATTTTGCTTTAACGCTTTTAATTTTTTGATCCTCACCATCATCTACCACCACTTTGAATTCTGTTTTCCATCCGTGTATCTCTTCAGGCTTGAGTTTGATAAAAAATTCCATTGCAGCGTAATCTTCTTTTTTCACTACCCAATTACTACTTCCAACTGGAACAATTTCTCCTTTTACACCTTCTAAATGCAAGTGAATAGGAATATCATGTCGGGTTTTGTTGGCTAATTTTAAATTGTACAAATTCGAGAAACTTCCATCTGGATATTTTTGATAACTCATACCTGAAACCCTCATCAACGTTACATCTACTTCACTTCGGCTGATTAATAAAAATGCTAAAAGCGATATTAATAAAGTGAGAACGGCTGTGTATGCTTTTAATCGGGTATTGAAAACTAATTTTCTTCCACGGCGAATAGAATTATCTGATGCATAACGCACCAATCCAATAGGCTT
>CAIQHW010000120.1 GCA_903871715.1 uncultured bacterium | reverse complement strand
GCTTCGGCACTTTCAAACGAGATGTTGGGCAATAATTTTCCACTCACTTTCACTAAACCTGGGTCGTGATTGCCTGTGTGATAACAACTGATGTTGCCAAACAACGGATTGTCTTTCACCAATCGCTGATACATTCTACTGCTTTTTCCGTTGCTCAATAAATCGGTAATAATATCCATCGCATAAAAATCAGGATGCGTTCTTTCCAACGCATGAAAACTCATGTAAAACGCATTGGTAGACACTTTACGTTGCACTTTCAAATTTCTATAAGCAGTTTGGGCTGGCTCTTTTGGCAAATTTCTTACAGGCACTTCACCCATTTTTATTTCACCAAAATATTTTTCTACCAATGGCAAAATTTCTTGTTCGCTCATCGGGCTGCAAATAGCCATGATAGCATTATTGGGCAAATAATGCTTTTTGAAAAATGCTTTTACATCTTTCAAAGTGGCATCTTCAATATGCTTTAAACTTGCGCCAATAGTGGGCCAGCGATAAGGATGAACTTTAAAACACAACTCACTCATCAGATGAGAAACATCTCCATAAGGCTGATTGATGTAATGCTCTTTGTATTCTTCACTCACCACTTTTCGTTGCGTTTCCAACGATTCAGGATTGAAAGCCAAGCTCAACATTCTGTCCGATTCTAACCACAAAGCAGTTTCAATATTTTGCGCTGGCATCACTTCATAATAGTTGGTGATATCGGTATTGGTGAACGCATTATTCTTTCCGCCAGCCATTTCAATTGGCTCGTCAAACGATTCTATATTGATACTTCCACCAAACATCAAATGTTCAAAAAGATGTGCAAAGCCAGTCTTGTCGAGGCTTTCATCGCGGCTGCCCACATCATACAAAATATTTACAACAGCCATCGGTGTAGTTTTATCTTGTTGAATTATCAATCGCAAACCATTTTCTAAAGTGTGTTTGCTGAATTCTATTTTGTTCATTTTTGTTTTTTGAAAAGAAAATATTTAGTCAGTCGAGTTTCACAACAATTAATTAGCACTGAAGTTTTGAATTGCTTTTATTGGATTCAAACTATTGATGTTCCAAACAAAAGTGATTCGATTTGCCCATTTTTGAAAATCGGATTTACCTGCAAACACACTGTTGTAGTTGTATTTAAAATCTCTTGAAGCCAACAACGGAAAATTAATTTGAATCGCTTTGGTTATTTTAAAAGTTATTCCGCCATCATACAAAACCTTGTCGTAAGCAAATACCAGTGGGCTTTCCAACGAATACATGCCGAAGTCGCCATACAAAGCAAATGGTAAATTTATCGGCAAATCAACTGTTAAATTTACTGCACCCAACAACTGATTGCTTCTGCCAATTAAAGGCGATTGCAGCCAAGTGGTTTGTCGAAATCCACCTTCTTGAATATACATTTGGTGTGCCCAAAAAGTGTTGGTTTCGCTGCGCCCGATGTACATATTATCGTGCAAATAATCATCTCTGCCACTAAATCCACTCATCTTTAAATCGAATGTAGGCAGCACCGGGTCTGCATTGTGAACAAATCCTGCAAAAAATCGTAAGTCAAAATATTTTCCCTTTTTATACAAATGTGCCACATCAAATGTGAGTGATAATTTTGCATCAGCATTTTGTTGTTGCAATTGAATTTGCATTTTTTGCGGATTCAAAACTTGATTATCTTCAGAAATGTAACTCAAAATATTGATGCTTTGTGTGCTGATATTTTGGTCATTAAAATCTAAAATTTTTGAACCTGGTCCATATTCATACATGTTTCTTTCCAACACAATTTTTTGTCGAATTGAGCTGTTGATTTTTGCTGGTCTTAAATCAAATTCTACATATGGTTTGATGCGCAAATATTTTTGACTCGATGAAAAAGCATTGGCTGTTGTTTCATTAAACATATTAGCTGAAATACCAGCTTTGATGCGGTTTAGAAACGATGTGTTCACTAACCAATTGCGTTGCAATTTGCCTGTAAAAGTGAATTCAAAATTCTTTAAACCTACCATTGGCGCCAATTGATATTCCCATTTATTGCCTGGCAAAAGTGGGTTGTAAATTAATAATCCGGGCATCCAACCATCATACAAATTATAGCCAATTAATGGCAAAAAACTGATTTGATTTTTGTTGGGCAATTTCATCATGCCAATTAAACCCAGCTTTAATGGTTCTGTTTTTCGCAGCACACCATCAATTTTGCTGGTGTTGTTCTGTCGGTCTAATTCGGGGATTAAATTTTGTGCATCAATTTTTAATTTTTCAAAATTTCCAACCGGAAACAACACATCCATTTCGCCCAAAAATCCACCGTAATAAATTGTTTGCACCATCGAATCATGCACCAAAGCACTGATGGAATAAGGTGTTCGCACATTACTGTTGTTTTTTACAGTAACGGTATAAAACTCATCATTGCCAATTTTTTTGGTAGTGCGGCTAATATTTTTCAATCGCAAATCAAAATGTTTTGTGCTGTTGATGCCATCGTTCCAAAACCAATCTAAATTTTGTTTGCAATTATCATCAAACACTTTTTTGATGTCGGCTGGTTGTGGATGTTTGAAATGAAATTGATTGAAATAAATTTGCATGATACTATCAAATTCTTGCTGCCCAATGGTATGCGCCAAGTAATTAAACATCAACGGTGTTTTGGCATACACATCGCCAAAGTAGTTGATGGTGCTGTATTCTGCAGAATTTAATTCGCAAGGTTGGTCTTCATTTTTCCAAGCACTAAATGCATAACCCAAATACGCCATCGAATTTCCAGTGGCTTCATTATCAAAAATATTTTCCAAATTAATGCTGATGCCTTTGGCTTTTACGCTTGCTTTTTTAGCATCATTTTTCTTCGCAACATCACGAGTGTAGCGTTGTTCGTAATAACTGTTGATACCTTCATCCATCCACGGATGCAATCGTTCGTTGCTGCCCAACATGCCTTGAAACCAGTTATGACCCACTTCATGCACAATCACAGTTTCTAACATGGATGCCGATGACACACCACCAATCACCGTAATTTGCGGATACTCCATGCCGCCGCCCGCCTCCAGCTTGCCTTCTACGGCGGTGGCATTGTTGTAAGGATAATTGCCCACCCATTTGCTGTAATAAGTTATCGCATTATTAATGTAAGGCAAAGCGTTTTTCCAATATCGTCCGCCATGCGGCGTAAACAGCAACCAAGTGTTCACTTGATGTTTGTTGCTTAATGTTACTTTTCCTTTCAACACCAAATATCTTTTGTCGGCAAACCAAGCAAAATCATGCACATCATTTGCCAAGTAATGCAATGTTTTTGTTTCAGATGATGAAGGCACAGAACCCTTATCAGCAAAGGCATCCATGGCTGCTGTGTGGTTTGCCAAGGTGTCTAAAAATTTCTTTTCCTCTTCATTTTGCAATTCGCCAGTCGCACCCACTACATAATTTTTGGGCAAATTAATTTGCACATCAAACGAACCATAATCGCCATAAAATTCGCCCTGTTCTAAATAAGGCATCGGATGCCAGCCCGAAGCATCGTACACTGCTGGTTTTGGATACCATTGTGTGATTTGATATTGCTGCCCATCATGCCCCAATCGTGAAAATGTTTTTGGAATAAAAACTCGGAAAGGTGTAGTAATGGTAATGCTTTCGCCGCTTCGCAAAGGTTTATTCAGCAACAGTTTTCCAATATCAATAGTGTCTTCATTTAAAATAAATGAAGCAGGTTTTCCGTCAATCCAAAAACTTAAACTATCCATGTAGCCACATTCAGCATCTTGCGCAAAAAGGAAATCGGTTTTGCCCATTTGCAAATATTGTTTTGCAAATTCGGTGTTGTTGTCCTGAAACGCATTTGCCCACAAATGAAAATAGATGAAGGTTAATTCATTGGGCGAATGATTGGTGTAGGTTACCTGCAAATGCCCATGCAGTATATGTTTGGCGTCATCTAATTTAGCTTCAATTTTATATTTCACTTCTTGTTGCCAATAATTTTGTGCAACAATTTTTGAAACACCGCCAACTAAAAACAGCAAACAGAGTGGTAATATTTTTTTCATGAAAAAAAATTTTCGGTGAATTTACCCAATCTTAAAATAACTGCTTTGAATTAAAACGCACAGGCGATTGTGGAGTTGAAAATTTACCTCAAGCAAACCAAGTTGCCTCCACAGAATCCTTATCCACAGCCTTTTTCACCAAACTTTCTTCGTGTTTTCTTCTCACCGTTTCGCCAATGGCGGTGGGCGAACCATCATCATCAATGCGCACAAAAGTAATGTTGGTGCTGCAAGCCACAGTTTCTTCGCCGCTGTATAAATTGTATTTATGCGCCTCCACTTTCAAGGTTATAGAAGTTTTACCCAGCGAAATTACTTCGCCATAAATGCGAATGTGGTTGCCAGCTTTCAGCGGTTTTTTAAAATGCAATTCGCCCACTTTTATGGTTACTAAATTTGGTGTAAAGCAATACTCGGTGGCATACGCAGCCGCAGCTTCATCAATCCAAGCCATCATCGTGCCGCCAAATAAATTGCCGTGGATGCCAATATCTTTCGACATCACAATTCGTTTTGTAATCAATTTCATGTTTGTTAATTTAAAATAGTTTCGTGTAAAAATGTGTTGGTTGAAATTTTGTTGTCATCGCCGTCAAATGCAATCACAGAAACAGTTTCATCATTAAACCAATCGGCTTTTTGCAAATTATTTAGCGAAATAAAACCCACCAAATGATTTCTGTTTTTGTTAAAATAGCGGTCTTCGATGCTGTCAAAAAAGCTCACATTTATTTCCGCATCTTGATTAAAACTTACAAATATTTTCAACAAAAAATCATTGCTCAATTGATATTTGTGGGCGTTGCTTTTTGTCTTTTTATATTCATACTTATAATCGTATCGCAAAGCTGCAATATCGCTCAAAACCGCTGATGACGTAGGATAGCGACCTGCTCCTTTGCCATACAAAAATTGTTCATCAGCCAATTTGCTGCCAATCAACACACCATTAAATTCGTTGCGAATGTGGTACAATTGGTTTTTACTTTCCACAAAAGTGGGCAACACAAAAGCTACAATTTTATCGTCATCAATTCGCCGAGCATTAGCAACTAATTTGATGTTGTAATTTTTTTCAGCAGCATATTTTGTATCGCTTCTGTGCAGTTGTGTAATGCCTTTGTGCACAATAGTTTCGGGCTTTGTGGTGATGCCGTAAGCATGTTGCAACACAATCGTTAATTTATTTACCGCATCTTTTCCTTCCACATCCAGCGCAGGATTGCTTTCGGCAAAACCCAGCTGCTGCGCTTGTTTCAAAGCATTTTCATAGCTCAATCCTTCCTCTTTCATTTTGGTTAAAATAAAATTGGTTGAGCCATTTACAATGCCCGAAAATGAATTCAACAAATCGTTGTCGTAATATTCTTCTAAATTTCTAATTACCGGAATGCTGCCACACACCGCAGCTTCATACAACAGCGACACTTCGTTTTCTTTTTGTAACATTAACAACTCTTGCAAATGCGCAGCAATCATTTTTTTGTTGGCACTCACCACATGTTTTTTATTGCGCAAAGCAGTAGTTACAATTTTATAAGCCGCATCGGCATCATCAATCAATTCTACAATCACGTTGATGGAATCATCATCCAGCAAGGATTCTACGTTGGTTGTAAATAATTCTTGCGGAGCATTTCTTTTTTTGCTAGCATGTTTGATACAGATTTTTTTGATGGTCGCATTCAACGTTGGCGTTTGTTGCAACACGTTGTAAATGCCCTCACCCACCACACCAAAACCGATTAAGCCGATGTTTAATTTTTTATTTTCAGTCATAATTTTTATTTTTTATTGATGAATAATTGTTGTTGAATTTATTTTTTGAAATGCTTGTTCGATGTCGCCAATCAAATCTTCGGCTTCTTCAATGCCGCATGACAAGCGGATTAGCGAATCGGCAATGCCCGATTGCAAGCGTTTTTCTCTTGGTATAGATTTGTGTGTCATCTGTGAAGGTTGACAAATCAGGCTCTTCACGCCACCAAGGCTTTCGGCTAATTTGAAATAGTTGGTGCTGGTTACAAATTTTGTAGCTACTTCTTCTGTGTTTTCCTTTAGTGAAAATGATACAACACCGCCATACAAGCCATTTTGCTGCTCTTTTGCAATTTCATGATTCAAATGATTAGGTAAACCAGGATAAAAAACTTCTTCCACTTCATCGCATTGCAAAAGAAATTGAGCAACTTGTAATGCAGTGCTACATTGCCTTTCGACCCGAAGCGTAACTGTTTCGATGCCACGAATTAAAAGCCAACAATCTTGCGGACCTAAAATTCCACCCGAAGCGTTTTGAATAAATTTGATTAACTCGGCTAGTTCATTGGTATTCACAATCACCAATCCTGCTAATAAATCTGAATGTCCACCCAAATATTTTGTACCGCTGTGAATCACAATATCAGCTCCCAAGCCCAATGGTTGCTGGCTTACAGGCGATGCAAAAGTATTATCTACCACTACCAAAATGTTTTTGATGTGCGCAATTGCCGAAATTTTTTTGATGTCGGAAATCTTCAAAGTAGGATTGGTCGGCGATTCCAGCCAAATTATTTTGGTTTTATCGTTGATAAAATCTAAAACATTTTCAGCGTTGGTCGTATCCACATAATGCACTTTGATGCCAAATTTTTGATAAACATGAGTGAACAAACGATAGGCTCCACCATAAATATCATCCACTGCAATAATTTCATCGCCAGTAGAAAGCAGCTTTAACACTGCATCTATGGCTGCCAAACCTGTGGCAAAAGCAAAAGCTGCTTTGCCATTTTCTAAATTGGCTACAATTTTTTCGAGTGCATGTCGGGTTGGATTATTGCTTCGACCATAATCGTAACCTTTGTTAATTCCGGGTGCTTGCTGCACAAAAGTTGCGGTTTGATAAATAGGCACGGAGATAGAGCCTGTGGCTTCGTCAACGGGAATGGAATGGATAATGTTTGTTGTTTTTTGCATGATAAATGAAATTTTAATTGTGATAAAAAAATAAAATCACTTATCGAAAAATGCAGACGATGGGCAGAGCTTAAATAAAAAAAGCTCTTCCGATTTAGTCAGAAGAGCTTTTTAATATTGTGTTTGAAAAATATTTGCGAAGCTGTTTCTAACTTATCTTTCCTAATTGCTTAGGCTGGAATTGGCACCTTGCAAGGCTTTCGCTATGCAGGTTGTCAAGGTTTCATCGGGCCATAACCCTCTACCTTTCTTGATAAGTAAATTTTAAAAGAACTGGTGCAAAGATAAGTTGATAAAAAACGAACCACCAAATATTTTTGCAAAAAAAAATTTAGGGAATAAAAATCTTGAAAATAAAATTGGCTAAAACCCTTTACTATCAATAGTTTGATGACCAAGTTAATTTTTTGTAAAAAACTAAAGATAAATAAGTTCTCTAAGAAAAAATTATTTTATACCACTGCTACCAAAGCCATTTCCTCCTCTTTCGCTATCTACAAGTGTTTCAGCTAATCGCCATTCCACAATTTCATGTTTGGTAATAACCATTTGTGCTAATCTATCACCATCATTGATGATTTGAATTTCGGTAGAAAGATTAATGATTGGCAAACATAATTCGCCTCTATAATCGCTATCAATTGTGCCAGGTGAATTTACTAAAGTCAAACCACGTTTAATCGCCATGCCGCTTCGGGGGCGAATTTGCGCTTCATAGCCAAATGGTATTTCAATAAATAATCCTGTTGAAATTAATTTTCTTTCCATCGGTTTTAGTGAAATTGATTCGGCAATAAATGCCCTCAAATCCATACCTGCAGCACCTTTTGTTTCGTAAGCTGGCAATGGATGATGTGATGCGTTGATGATTTTTATCGTCATTTTTTAAAGGTTTTTTTTGAAAAAAGAAAAAATCAATGCTGCATCTTCTCCCCGAAAGCTAAGTCGCCTGCGTCGCCCAAGCCTGGAACAATGTATTTATCTTCATTCAAAACAGGGTCAATCGTGGCTGTCCACAAAGTGCAATTGGGCAAACTTTTTTCAACAAAATCAATCCCAAACTGACTGGCAATTGCACTTACAATATGAATGTGTTTGGGTTTGCCCATTGCTTCCAATTTTTTTAAAGTGGCTACCATGCTGGCTCCTGTGGCAAGCATCGGGTCACAAACAATCAACACTCTGTTTTCTAACGATGGGCAAGCAGTGTATTGCAAATCAATTTCAAAACTTCCATCTGGATGATGTTTGCGGTAAGCAGAAATAAAAGCATTATCGGCTTTATCAAAATAATTCAGCAAACCTTGATACATCGGCACAGCAGCACGAAGAATATTTGCCAACACAGGCTGCTCCTGCAACACAGGGCAATCAGCCATAGCTAAAGGTGTTTGAATTTTATCGATTTTATAAGCCATTGTTTTACTGATTTCATACGCCATAATTTCGCCCAATCGCTCTAAGTTGCGGCGGAAGCGCATTCTATCGTTTTGAATAGTTGTATCTCGTAATTCGGCAACGAATTGATGAACAAGCGAATTGTTTTTTGAAAGGTTGTGAAGCATTGATTTTAAATTAAAAATACGAAACGTAAAGTTGAAAATAATTTCGTTTCCATTCAATTAAAATTCGCAACATTACACAACTCCATTATTTTCGTTGAGTAAAAATGAAAACTTTTTTGTTGCTTCTTTTGCTTTCGCTTTCACAAATAGTTTGGGCTGAAGACCAAATTAATTTGAAAGCTATCCGTGTGCAACAAGCTCCAAAATTAGATGGGAAGCCAGATGACGAGTGTTGGAAAAATGCAACGGCAGCAAAATTAAATTATCAAAATGAACCTCGACCAGGAAATTTACCTACTGAAAACACAGAAGTGAAAATGGTTTACGACAACAATGCTATTTATTTTTTAGCAATTTGCTACGATAAACATTTAGATAGCATTCAACACAAACTTACTCAAAGAGGAACAGTTTGGGGCAACACTGAAAATTTTTACATCTTCTTAGATACCTATCATGATGGTTTAAATGCTTACGGATTTGGTGTTTCGGTGGATAATGTGCAAGATGATTTCAAGGCATCACAAAATGGCGAAGCGTTGGATGATGACTGGGACGCTGTGTGGGAAAGCAAAACGGGCTTATTGGAAAATGCTTGGTGTGTTGAAATAAAAATTCCTTACTCGGCAATTCGATTTCCGAAAAAAGAAATTCAAGATTGGAGTTGTGATTTGGTTCGTGAAATTAGGCGCAAAAAAGAAATCACAAGTTTCACCACCACAGCTCCAACCATTCAAGATTTCATTCCTTATTTTAATCCAATTAAAGGCGTTGAAAAAATTGAATCGCCATTGCGTTTATCCCTTTCGCCTTATTTATCCGAATATTATTTTTTGCAGGGAAACCACACTGGTCAAGCATTTCGGGGCGGTGCTGATTTAAAATATGGTATTAACGAAAGTTTCACTTTAGATATGACTTTGATTCCAGATTTTGGTCAAGTGGTTTCTGACCAAGTTGTTAAAAACCTTACACCGTATGAAGTTCAGTACCAAGAACGTCGCCCATTTTTTTTAGAAGGAGCAGAATTATTTTCAAAAAACGATTTGTTTTATTCCAGAAGAATTGGTGATTTATCGAGCTACAACACTTATCGGAAAAGCGATACAGCGTTTTCAGCAACCAATCCGCCAGCACAAACTCAACTTATCAACGCATTTAAAATCACAGGAAAAACAAAAGAAAATTTATCTATCGGTTTGTTTAATGCGGTTACAAATAATTTATACGCTGATGCAACTGACATCAACAACAACTCAAAAAAAATATTGTACGAACCATTGACCAACTACAATATGTTTGTTGTAGAAAAAACGCTGAAAAACAATTCCCACATAGGTTTCATCAATACCAATGTTACACGAACAGCACAAGGAAATGATGCCAATGTAACTGGGGTTGATGCAAAGTTTTTGGATAAAAAAAGTAAGTATGCTTTCACGTTTCAAGAAAACATCAGCAACATTTTTTTGAAAAACGGAACTGATTTTAGTAATGCAAAATCAATTACCGGAAACAGAACTGTTGCATCATTTGGTAAAATTGCCGACATGTGGCAATGGGGCTACAACCTTGATGCAACAAGCAATTCGTTCAATTCAAACGACTTAGGTTATTTGGCAAAAAATAATTACATCCACCACAATTTGTATTTGCATCAATACATTACAAAGCCGTTTTGGAAAATTTTGAACATGAATAATTTACTGGCGCTTGACCAAGAAAATTTGTTTGACGGACAGAAATATGCTTACTCACAAATCAGTGAACGAACAAAATTGGATTGGAAAAATTATTTAACGATGGTAACTTATTTTTGGCTAAAACCCTTTGTGTCAAAGGATTTCTACGAACCACGAGTCGATGGTTGGTTTTATAATATTCCGAAAGTTTATCAAAGCGGAATTTATTTTTCATCTGATTATCGCAAAACTTTAGCGATTGATGCTGGTACAAATTTTAGATGGCTCGATGAAAAAAACAGAAACAAAATTGATTACGAAATCACACCAAGATTAAAATTGGGCAAAAAGTTTTTGCTGATTTATGTTTATGCGTATGCACTGGCAAGCAACCAAAGAGGTTATGTGCAAGATGATGGCACGAATATCAATTTTGGCAAACGTAATGTGATTGAAATTAGCAACTCACTCAACTTCAGTTATGTTTTTACTAATCGAATCTCATTGAGCGTAATTGCCCGTCATTACTGGAGTGGCGGACGATACAGCCAATATTATTTGTTGCAAAAAGATGGCTCGATGCAAAATATTTCCGACAACTTAAATGCAGATTTTGATTTCAATGCTTGGACTCTGGATGCAGTTTTTACCATGCAATTTGCACCTGGAAGTTTCTTGACTTTGGCATGGAAAAATTTGGTAGAAGAAGATGGCATTGTGCCAAAATATACTTACATCAGCAATGTCAATAACACTTTTAATCAACCACTTGCTAATTCATTTTCGCTGAAAGCGATTTATTATTTGGATGCGAATAGATGGAAAACAGCTTTGCATCAAAACAACAATTGATACACTTGCTCCAACTTGGAACATGTGATGACATCAATGTTGTAGCGTTTGGTGTCTAATCCTTTTTTGTTGTAAGTGGAAATAATTATTTTTTGAAAACCCAATTTATCGGCTTCGGCAATGCGGTTTTCAATTTTGTTCACAGCTCGTATTTCGCCACTCAAGCCCACTTCGCCCACAAAACAAATATTGCTTGCCAGCGGTTTATCTTCATAGCTGCTCAGCAGAGCGCTGCAAATAGCCAAGTCTAAAGCTGGGTCGTCAATTTTTAAACCGCCAGCTAAATTTACAAACACATCTTTTGTTCCAAAAGTAAATCCTCCACGTTTTTCTAAAACAGCCAACAACATATTTAATCGGCGCAAATCGAAGCCAGTGGCGGTTCTTTGCGGTGTGCTAAAATGTGTTTGCGAAACCAATGCTTGTGTTTCAATCAGCATCGGGCGCAAACCTTCCATGGTGGCGGCTATGGCGATACCACTCAATTGCTCTTCGCGTTGCGTAATTAAAATTTCGCTCGGATTACTTACTTGGCGCAAGCCATTGGGCTGCATTTCGTAAATGCCCAATTCGTTGGTGCTGCCAAATCTATTTTTTAAAGTTCGCAAAATGCGATAAGTATAATGTTGGTCGCCTTCAAACTGCAACACTGTATCCACCATGTGTTCCAGCACTTTTGGTCCGGCAATGCTGCCATCTTTGGTGATGTGCCCAATCAAAAAAACAGATGTGTTGGTTTCTTTAGCATAGCGTTGCCATTCGCCCGTACATTCGCGAATTTGCGACACACTACCAGGTGTTGATTCAATTAAATTGCTGTGCAAAGTTTGAATAGAATCAATAATAATTAAATCGGGATGAATATTTTGAAGTGCTTTAAAGATATGCTGGGTGCAGGTTTCGGTGAGCAAAATAATTTCTTGTTGGGTCGAAATTCTGTCGGCTCTCATTTTTATTTGTTGCTCACTTTCTTCGCCGCTGATGTACAACACCGTTTTGTTTTGCAAATGCAAAGCCACTTGCAAAAACAAAGTTGACTTGCCAATGCCCGGTTCGCCTGCAATTAACACCAACGAGCCTGGCACAATGCCTCCGCCCAAAACCCTGTTCAGCTCTGCATCGGCGGTGGGTAGGCGATATTGTTCGCTGGGTGTAATTTCATTCAAACTAACAGGTTTAGCCACCGTGGCGGTTTTGCGGCTATCGGCTTTCCAATCAAAAGGTTGTTGTTCGTTGCTGATGAGCTCTTCAACAATCGTATTCCATTCACCACAACTGCTGCATTTGCCCACCCATTTTGAATAATTTGCTCCGCAACTTTGACAACTATAAACTGATTTTGTTTTCGACATTTATTTCTTTTCTGGTAAAATTATTTCTTCCTCTTTGTCTTTATACGACATCACAAATCCTAAGTAAATAGCAGCACCATACAATAAAATATCGCTGGGTCGCAATCTGTCCAACATCGCATGGGCAATGTAACTAAGCTCTTGTCGCCGCGTATTTCCATTAACCATATCTTCAATATCGCTGCTGTGATTGGTGGTTAAAACGTAAATTAAATTTGCCAAAAAACATCCGCCAAAAGAAAAAAATGCCCCCATCATGCCATAGCGCAAACCGTAGCCATCGCCTTTTACTTTATGAATTACTTTGCCCACCAAATAGCCAATGCCAGGCAATAAATATGCCGCTCGATAAGCCACCACTTCAACCAAAACAGCCCAAGCCACTGCGCCAAACAAAGCCGCCAAACCTGCGCCAATTAAGGCAAGCAGCACATTGCCTTCATCGCCATTTTCTTCTGCGGCAATATTTTTTGAAGCACTTTCAGCAGCTATATTTTCGGATTCATTCATCATTTTTGGTTTCAACGAAAATAGAAAAAATGTTTTTCATTTCGTTTGGTAAATAGATTTCTTACGCATTTTTCCCCACAAAAGGATTGAAGTCTTTTTCTTCGCCAATGGTGGTAACAGCTCCATGACCGCTATACACCTGCGTTTCATCGGGCAGTGTGAATAATTTATCATGTATACTTTGGACCAAAGTTGAAAAATCGCCACCCATAATATCGGTGCGCCCAATGCTTTGTTGAAACAAAACATCACCACTTACAACCATGTTTTCTGGCTCGAAATAAAAACTTAAACTGCCTAGCGAATGACCAGGTGTAAACAAAATTTTTATTTTTTCATCGCCCAATTTTAATTCGCTTTTTTCATCTATAAAATAATCGGCATCGGGCGGCACATCGCCTGCAATGCCGTATTTGGCAGTAACGGCAGCAAAAGAATCTAACACTACTTTTTCATTTTGGTGCAACACAAATGGCACAGATGGAAATTTATTTTTCAAAAATGAAATGCCAAACACATGGTCGAAATGCGCATGGGTATTGAGCAAAAGCGTGGGCTGCAAATTATTTTCAAGAACAAAGTTGAGTAATTCATTTTTTTCTTCTTCAAAATAACAGCCAGCATCTACAATGATGCACTGCTTTTTTTCGTTGAATAAAACGTAAGTATTTTCCTGAATGGGGTTAAATTGAAAACATCGAATTTGTATCATGCCGCAAAAATACAAATGCTTGTTGTGATTGAATTTTATTTATTTTTACACTCCTTGAAAAAATGAATTGCTTCAAAAAAATATTTTTACTGATCATTGCCATATCGCTTCTGCAAAGCGTTTGCGCTCAAAATACGCAAGTAGAGTTTGGTAAAAACAGGGTGCAATTTAAACCTGCCGATTGGTTTTTTTATGAGTCAGCAAACTTCACTACCTACTTTCATACTGGAGGAACGGAACTCGAAAAATTTACGGTGTTGGCTGCTGAAAAGGATTTGGAGGACATCAAACAAAAAATGGAATTTAGTTATGGCAACAAAATTGAACTGTTAGTTTTTGGCGACATCACCGATTTTAATCAAAGCAATATTGGCTTCGACCCTGCGCAAGAGAGCTATAACATTGGTGGCGAAACAAAAGTGTTGGGCAATAAAATCTTCGTTTATTTTGATGGCGACCACAATCATTTGAACAATCAAATCCGCCAAGGCATTGCAAAAGTGTTGATGGACAACATGTTGTTTGGCAGCAATTTGCAAGAAATTGTGCAAAATGCGGTGTTGCTCAATTTGCCCACATGGTACACGGATGGCTTGATTGCGTACATCGCACAACCTTGGAGTGTGGATAAAGATGATAGATTGAGAGATTTTTTCAACAACAATTTGGTGAAAAATTTCAACCAGTTTACTGGCATCGATAATCAATTTGCCGGCGAAAGTTTTTGGAATTATTTGGATGAAAAATTCGACAAAGGCACTATCAGCAACCTGTTGTACGTGACCCGAATTAATCGCAGCATGGAAGCTGGATTTTTATTTGTGTTGAACAAAAGTGTGAATGAAAGCTACACCGAATGGTTTCAGTTTTATAAAGATAGATATGCAGCCGAAGCGCAGGCTCGAAAAAATCCTGCCGAAAAATATTTGGTGGATGTTTTGTTGAAACGAAATAATTATAACAGCGCCGCCAAAATCAATACTGAAGCCACTTCTATAGCTTTTGTGGTGAATGATTTGGGGCGAATAAAATTGATGTTAAAAGTGGAAGATGAAAAAAATCCACGAGTGATTTATCGCTATGGTTTGCGCAATACTTTGTTGCCGATTGATGCACAAAATCCTGTGTTTACATTCGACATTACGGGCAAAAAGTTGTTGGCGTTTTTTATGAAACACAAACAACTTTATTTTTTGCAGTACGACATTGAAACCAAAAAAAGAGAGATTAGAATGTTTGCGGGATTTCATAAAATTTATGAAATAAATTATGGTCCTGATAAAAACACAATTCTGCTGAATGCCAGAGCCACAGCCAATTCCGACATTTATATTTATAACTTTACCAACGGAAAAACCACTACCATCACGAATGATTATTGGGACGAAAAAAACCCACATTATGTGAAATTGGCAAATCGAAAAGGAATTGTTTTTGCATCCAACCGAGTGAAAGATACTTTGTATAAACAGCCACAAGACACGTTGTTGCAGTTGCAAAATTTTGATGTTTTCTTTTACAATTTGCAAAATAAAAAATTGACAAGAATCAGCAATACCAAGGATTACAACGAATCATTTCCGCAGCAATACAACAAAGAAGGATTGGTTTATACCTGCGACCAAAATGGAATCAGCAACAGATTTTACGCAAAATTGGATAGTGTTTTTTCAAGAACAGATACCATTGTTTATTTTAAAGATTCAACTATCACCAATCCACAAAGTGTGGATAGAAGCTGGTTTCAGAACATTCCGAACCAATGGATTGACAGCGTAAAATACGCCGATGTATATCGCGATACTTTTAAAACTTTTCCATTTAGCAATTACAACACGGGCATCACGGGCTTGGAAGTGCCGCACAGAGCCAAGTTTATGCTCGAAAGTTTTAGAAATGGAAATAGAATGAGCTATTATAAAATCCCCATTCGCGATAGCGTATCGCTGAAAAGCGCACCCACATTGATTAACACGGCTTATCGAATCAAAACGATGTTTAACAAAACATCAGCTCAAAACAAAAAAAAGGAAAAAGATGATGCCGATAAAAAGAGTGAAGATGAAGAGCAGTTGGCGTTTTTAAACGATTCGCTTACTCGAAAAATAAATCCATTTCATTCTATTTTTCAAAATGAATTTGTGATGCCGTGGGATACTGAAACATTTATTTTTGCCGACACCGAAACTGTTTTTGCCAACGAACCTTTATTCAAAGTAAATCGTGTAACGCCTTATCGGCTGCACACTTACATGAGTTCCATTTATACGCAGTTTGATAAAAATTCTATCATGCAGCAGTATCAACCCTTCACAGGAGTTGCTAATGGATACATTGACCAACCATTAAGTTTGTGGCTTCGTGCTGATGTAAAAGATATCATGGAAGATTACCGAATCCAAGGCGGAGTAAGCATTCCGACCAGTTTTAATTCGCTGGCATATTTTATTCGGTACCAAAATTTTAGAAAAAGATTAGATAAGCAATTCACCTTGTATCGCAATAGCACAGCCACTTCGCTGGGTGGTAGCGCTACTTCTTCGGCTGCAAAATCGAAATTGAAAACAAATTATTTGGAATCAAAATTCACTTATCCTTTCGATGAATTTAGATGTATCAGAGCCATTGTTGGTTTGCGACAAGATAATTTTGATACGCTTGCCACCGATGCTAATTCGTTGCAATCACCTTTGTTGAAGCAGTATTGGAGCATTTTTCATGTGGAATATGTGCATGATAATACACGAAGTAAAGTAACCAACATTTTGTATGGATTTCGTTACAAACTTTATTTTGAGAAATATAAAATGCTGGATGGAAATGGTGCAACGATGAACATTGCAGGCTGGGATTTGCGCCGCTATTCAAAAATTTATCGCACATTAATTTGGGCAAATCGGTTTGCTGGTGCTACTTCTTTTGGCAAACAAAAAATGATGTATTATTTAGGAGGCGTTGATAGTTGGGTGAGCATACCTCCAAATCAGCAAAAATTTGATCACACCAATCCTGTGGCAAACCCCAGTGATTATGCGTTTCAATCGTTGGCCACCAACATGAGAGGCTTTCAACAAAATGTACGCAATGGCAATAGTTATTTTGTGTACAACAGCGAACTGCGTTGGGATTTATATCCATTTTTTACCAACAAACCCATCCGCAGCGATTTTATTCGCAACTTTCAACTCATCACATTTTTCGACATGGGCAGCGCATGGATTGGTCCATCGCCTTTGAGTACCGAAGCCAAAGTTTCTTTTACCGATGTGATAAATGACCCACCGATAAAAATTGAGGTAAATTATTATCGCAATCCTATTGTATTTGGCTATGGCTGGGGTTTGCGCACTTCTGTGCTGGGTTATTTTGCTCGGCTCGATTTTGCCCGAGGTGTAGATAATAATAAGATTGTAAACAAGCAGGTGTATTTTTCTTTAAGCACTGATTTTTAATTTTTTTTTTCGGTTGGTTGTAATTTTCGAACAAGAAAATCCCAACGTCATGAAAAAAATCTTTTTAGTTTTTAGTTTCCTATTTTTTGCTGCCATCATTCAGTTGCCAGCAATGAGCAAAAAGAAAAAAACGCAGCCCAAATTGCCATACAGCGGTACTGTGATGAATTTTCCGAAGGGCAGCAAAACCTTTGTGATAGTGCCTGACGACCAATCGGGCAAAAGGTTTTTTGCCGATAATTTAGCCGAGCAATTTAAAAAAGACGGCATGAAAGTAGAATTTATTGGCACTGAAACGCAGCCTGCACCTAATGTGCGCATGATGGGTACACCGCTTCATTTAAAATTGATTCAAGAGAAAAAATAGTTTTTTAGAAAAACAAAAAAGCCACTTAAATATGTCGAGTGGATTTTTGTGTGAAAATATTTTGGTGCGAAAATATTTTTTCTTAAAACTTAAATTGAAATGGATTTGGCGTAAAACTCAACTGAAATCTTTGTTTGAAACTGGCACGCGAATATAAATCAGTTTGCCCCATTTCTCTTATAGCGCCCCCTCTGTTTTTCATGCCATTGTTATTCATGTTATGCATGCCACCGCCTCTGCCACCTATTCCACCACCACTGCTCATAGGGTTATTATCACCTCCACTTCCATTGCTAGATGGTGCATCCATTACATTCACCTTTACTTGTAATGTAATTGTTTTTAGCAAATCATCCATCGTAAAATCTGCACCATAAAATATTTTAAAAGGAATGCGGATTTCATAATTCAATATGTTGGTGCTGTCCCAATTTACTGCCAGGCTAATAGCACTATCGCTTTGAATGGGAACAATACCATTTCGAGTTTTAAAACCTTCAATATTCATCGTATTGTTTTGCAACACAAAACCACTCTTAAACCCTGATATATCCAAGTGTTTGCTATGATGCTCGGCTGATGATGTAGTTGGATTTTTTGTGGTAACAGGAAAATTAATTGAGCCAAAATACTTTTGCTTTTTGCCTTTGGAAGAAAGCTTTATTTGCAAGCCAGCTCTCATCATGCGCATTTCGGTAGCTTCGTTCCATGTTTGAAAACAGAAATAAAAATTGCTGCTATCATTGCGAAGCGAATATCTAATTTTTGTTTCGCCATCATAAAAATTAAAAGGCTGCGCCCATTCATTTGCAAAGCCATCAATTTTAAATTGTTGTTTGCTGTATTCCGATTTCGACATGTAATCTTGTGCCCATATCAATTGCGAAAAGCAGCATAATAGCAATATCAAAGCCGTTTTTTTTAAATTAAAAATGCTCCGATAAAATTTGTTTTTCATTTTCATCAAAATAATTTTTGTGCAAGATAAAGCCAATAGAAATTAAACCAGATTGAATTTTTACAAATAAAGCGTAATGATAAAAATCATTTTCATTAAAACCTTATTGCCATTATCTTTGTTGAAATTGGGAATTTATAAAACCAAAAAATCATGTACGGAAACGGATATATCTCTCCTGAAGAAACAGCCAAACAAAAGCCAGACCCTTTAGCTGGTGAGGACTTGCAACAATTGGCTTTATTTGAAGAACGTATTGCTCGTGGCGAAAAAATTGAACCACAAGATTGGATGCCAAAGGAATATCGTCGGCAATTAATTCGCATGATTGAGCAACATGCTCACAGTGAAGTGATTGGCGCATTGCCTGAAGGTACTTGGATTACAAGGGCTCCGAGCATGAAACGCAAATTAGCTTTGATTGCAAAAGTGCAAGACGAAATTGGTCATGCACATTTATTATACAATGCTGCCGAAACTTTAGGCAAAAGTCGTGAAGCGATGATTAATGATTTGTTGAGCGGCAAAAGCAAGTATAGCAACGTGTTTAACTATCCTGCTACCACATGGGCTGATGTAACTGTAATTGGTTTTTTGATTGATGGTGCAGCGATTGTAAATCAGGTCATCAACGCTAAAGGCTCTTATGGCCCGTATTGCAGAGCGTTGGAAAGAATTTGTTACGAAGAAAGTTTTCATTTAAAACAAGGACATGATGCCTTGGTGCATTTAGCTGTTGGCACAAAAGAACAACGAGCTATGTTGCAAGATGCATTGAACCGTTGGTATCGCCCGATTATTCATTTCTTCGGACCAAGTGATAAAGCCAGTGTTCATGGAACTTTGCTGATGAAATGGAAAGTAAAAATGGCTAGCAACGATGATATGCGTAATCAATTTCTTGACCAATATGTTCCAAAAATTCGTGAGCTGGGTTTAGATTTTCCTGACCCAAAATTGAATAAAAATGCAGAAGGTGTTTGGGAATTTAGCGACCCCAATTGGGATGAATTTTTTGCCACCATTAATGGAAATGGTCCATGCAATGCTGAGCGATTAGCAGTGCGTCGTTGGGCTGAAGAGCATGGACGTTGGGTTCGTAAAGCTTTGATTAATCCAAGCCAGAAGCAAGTGCTTCCATTATCTTAAACAAAATCAATAACCCGATTTGAGATTTTGCCAATGTATTTTTCATTAGCAAATTAGCAGATTAGCAAATAAGCAAATTGAATGAAATCATTTGATCCAAGAGTTAATAGAATCAAACCCATCGAAGAAAAAACCGAAATGAATATCGGAGAAGCATGGGAGCCGTATGAGGTTTTTCATCAAAAAAAACGTGGCGACCATCACATTCATGTAGGCAGTGTACATGCGCCAAATGCAGCACAGGCGTTACTTTTCGCTAAAGAACAATATGGTAGAAGACAAAATTGTGTAAACATGTGGGTAGTGCGAACTGCTGATGTAACGCAATTTCAGTATGATGATGCAGATATTTTTGAAACAGCTATTGATAAAGAATATCGCGAAGCTTATGGCTTTAAAGTGAGAGACAAAATCAACGCTTATAAAAAACAACAAACAGAATCAAAATAAAATTCTTTGCGCCTTGGCGTGATAAAAAATAATTAAATGACACCTGCACTTTATAATTTTATTTTAAAAACCGCCGATGACTGTTTTATTTTAGGACACCGAAACAGTGAATGGACGGGCTTTGGGCCATTTATGGAAGAAGATATTGCCTTTGCTTCGATGGCACAAGACAAGATTGGTCATGCTTGGTTGTTGTATAAAATGTTGGATGAAAATGCAGCAGCGGCAGAAACTTTAGCATTTAAACGAGCTGAAAAAGATTTTAAATGTTGCCACTTTGTTGAGCAACCTATTGGCGAATACGATTTCAGTTTGATGCGTCATTTTTTGTTTGACCATGCCGACCAATTGCGTTATGAAATGTTGATGAACAGTAGCTTTGAGCCATTGGCGCATTTTGCAAAAAAATTTAAGGGCGAATTAAAATATCACACGATGCATGCTGATACTTTTATTTTGCAACTTGGCAATGGCAATGAAGAGAGCAAAGCCAGAATGCAATCGGCATTGAATTTTTGTTTGCCGTTGGCTCTAGGAATTTTTGAAGTATACGAAGGCGAACAAGAAATTATTTCACAAAATATTTTTGCTGGCGAAAAAGTTTTACAAGAAAAATGGTTAGAAAAAATTTTACCCATCATAAAAGATGCAGGGCTGCAAATGCCTGATATGGCTACATTACAAGCAGTTAATGGCGGGCGTCACGGATTTCATTCAGATTATTTGCAACCGCTTTTAAAAGAAATGAGAGAGGTGGTAGATGCATTTCCTGATGCTATAGAATGGTAAGTATTGGTTCATTTTTATCAAAAAAATCCCGAACAAAAATTTTTGTTCGGGATTTTTTAATGAAATTATTTTCTTCAAAAATTAATTTACTGTCCAAGTTTCCTTGCCTGCAATTAATTTATCCAAATCACCAGGTTTAGCCATGGCTGTAGCAATTTGATTGTGCATCATGCTATCATAAGTTGGGCGATTGTGCACATAGAAAACGCCAAACGGACGTGGCATGTGTCCTTCCATTGAAGGATTGTCAAACATACGAACCAAGATAGATGCTTTGATTAAATCTGTTTCATCATGCACCCACAAATCTGCTACTGATGCACCTTCTGTCAAGTTCACAATAGTTGGTTTGAAACCATCTAATTTAATTCCGAATTCGTTATTATCACCAAACACAAGTGGTTTGCCATGTTCAACAAAAAGTGTTTGTAATTTTTTAGAAGATTTTTCTGTAAAAATTTCAAAAGCACCATCATTAAAGATGTTGCAATTTTGATAAATTTCTACAAATGCAGTTCCATGATGAGCATTAGCACGTTTCAAAACTTCTTGTAAATGTTTAGGGTCTCTATCCATGCTGCGACTCACAAATGAGCAATCAGAACCTAATGCCAATGCAGCAGGGTTAAACGGATGGTCAATTGAACCCATCGGCGAAGATTTGGTAACCTTATT